>CACZRB010000106.1 GCA_902783555.1 uncultured Erysipelotrichaceae bacterium | reverse complement strand
CCCCAATCCCCAATCCCCAATCCCCAATCCCCAAGAATATATTATATTATTATAAAAAAAGTGATGACAGAACTTTAAGCGTTTTTAAAGAATGGATTTAATTACATAATAAATTAATATTTTATATAATTATTTATGTGATATTTGTTTATGTGAAATATTTAATTGTTTTATTTATATAAATAATTAATCACTTAAATTTATTTATTAAATGAATGATTATAATAGTAAAGAAAAAACACAGCTCAGAATATTTGCTTATGGTAAAAATGCTTTAGATGATATAAGAATTATCTGTCCTAATATTGATTTAAAATTAGAAGCTGAAAATGAATTCAAAAAAATTTTAAGATGTAGAGATAAAATTATTAATTATGAATATTATATTGTAAACGGTGAAATAAATGAAGAAAGAAATAATCTAATAAAAGATTATCTTTTAAAGGATTTTAATAAAGAAAATATGGCCAAAGCAAATCAGCAAATTGGCTTAAAAATAAAAGAACTAAGAAAAAAATATGGTTTAGAAAAACAAAAATCAGATAATAATGCAGAAGATGATTCAAAGATAGATGAATCAAGTGAAGATGACGATGATATAAAAGAGAAATCATATGCTTTATATAATGAGGAATTATCTGAAGAAACCACTAAAATATTATTAGAATATCGTAACTTTTTTGATATAGTAGTTATTTTTGTTGATAATTTATTAGATAAAGATTCTGAGTTGGCTTTTAAATATTTTCAAGGATTTACTAATATAAAGTCACAACAACCGTTCATATTTTTTTTAACAAAAAAAGATAAAAATCCTGATGTTACTTCATTGTTTAAATTTTATACATATGAATACTTTGATAAAAGAAATGTATTCGCATATAAATTTCCTGATGGAGAAGAAGAAAAATTAAAAATAAATAATGATTTTTTACAATGTATGAATTATTATCATGAAATCGGGACAAATGATAGTAAAAATACCTCACAAACATTCAATATTTTAATATGTGGTAGAGCAGGAGTTGGAAAAAGTTGTTTTATAAATCAATTCATTAATAAAAAAGTGGCTAAAGAAGGAGAAGGATTATCTATCACACATGAAATAAGTAATTATAAACATCCTAAATATAAGATCAAAATATTTGATACACCAGGATTCGAAGATAATAATACTGTTGAAGCAGTTTATAGAACTATAAAAAAATTCGAAAAGGATATAAGAGATTCCAGAAATCATTTAGATTTAATATTATATTTTAATTCATTAAGTAAAAGAAATTTTTATGCGTTTGAAAATAAATTATTAAAGCATTTAATAAAACAACAGAAAAAATTAATTTTTGTTCTGAATGATCATGAAAAAAATTCAAAAAAAGAAATAGCAAGATTAAAAGGTGTATTTCAAACTTCTTTGAGCCAAATCACCGATACAATTAAAGAAAAAAATGATAAATATATAGAACAAATTCTAAAAAATATTGTGGTAATTAATCTTAAACAATATATATATGAAGATGATGATGATGAAAATGAAACGACTACAATAAAAATAAAGCAACCTTTTGGTATGGATGAATTATTTAATAAAATTTATGAAATATTAAAAGATCATACAATCTCAAAGCTTGAAATTGAAGATGCTAAAAATGTTAAAGATATTGAAAATCATATTAAAAAGTTTGATTTATTAAAGCATATCCAAAAAATTGAAGATGTGCACATAAATATAAAAATAGAATGTGCTAATTTAATTTTATCTTATGCTAGATATGATTTTTTTGTGTGGTTTTTTATGGATAAAAGAAGAAAAGAATTATTAGAAAAAATAAATGCTATAAACAAAGGAAGTGAAATAACTAATTATGATCATTTATTAACTAACCTTAAAAATGAAGTTGAGCAAATTCCTGACAAAAAAAAAGAAATAAAAGATTTTTTTGATTCTATGAATAGATTTAAGGGTTATTTTGAAACTCAAGGATTTAATTTTGATGCTTATTTTTATTATGATTATACCTTTTTAATCGGATTAAAATT
>CACZRB010000105.1 GCA_902783555.1 uncultured Erysipelotrichaceae bacterium | reverse complement strand
TAATAATGGTAATGTAACAGTTACAGTAAATGATGGTGTTATAACTGGTTCAGTTTTTGGTGGAGGAGAGGGAGATTCGACTCATACACCTACAGTTAATGGTAATATTACAGTTAATATTAATGGTGGTGATATTACATCTGTATATGGTGGTAATGATCAAGCTGGAACTTATTCAAAAACAGATCATGTATATTTAAAAGGTGGTACGATTGGTAGTGTTTATGGCGGTGGAAATCGTTCTAGTGTAACAAATACCAATGTTCATTTACAAGGAAGTACAGTAACAACTATTTATGGTGGTTCAAATGCGCTTGGAGATGTAACAACTACTAATGTTGAAATAGCTTCTGGAACAGTAGGTACTATCTATGGTGGTAACAATGTAGGTGGAACTTGTGCAACAACTAACGTATCAGTTAATGGTAGTGCTAAGGTTACTAATGCTGTATATGGTGGAGGTAATGCAGTTGATACTACGACAACTAATGTTTCTTTAGTATCTGCTCAAGGTGCTATTCCAAATGTATATGGTGGTGGTAATAGTGCAAGTGTTACTACTTCAAATGTTACGCAAAGTGGAACTACTGTTACAAAATTATTTGGTGGATCTAATTCATCTGGAACTGTAACAGATAGTTATATTATTCATAATAATGGTAATAGTGATTATATTTATGGCGGTAATAATGCTGGAGGAAATACTCTTACTAGTCATATTTCTTTCAATAATGGAGTTAGTAATTCTATTTATGGTGGAGGTAATGAAGCTACTAGTGATGTAAGTAATATTAGTGTTGTTTCTGGTACTGTAAGTAATGTATTTGGTGGTGGAAATAATGCTGGTCTTACGACGAGTAATGTTTCGGTTACTGGCGGAGCTGTAAATAATGTATATGGTGGTTCAGATAATAGCGGTTTAGTTACAACAACTAATGTTATTGTTGACACGACAAATACAATTCAAAATATCTATGGTGGTGGAAATAAAGCTGCTGTAGGAACAGCTAATGTTACAGTTACTAAAGGAACAATTAATAATGTATTTGGTGGAGGTAATCTTGCTGAAGTTCAAGGAAATACTAATTTAGATATTAATGGTGGAAAAATTAATAATAATGTCTATGGTGGAGGAAACTATGGTGTTGTTAGAGGTAATTCTTTAGTTACTCTTACTGATGTTGAAATTTTAGGAAGTGCTTATGCCGGTGGTAATGGAGAAAGTGCTACTTTATATGGAAATACTCATATAATTGTTGATGGTAATACAATAGTTGGTACTACTTCATCAGTGGCTCCAGCAAGCGGAAGTATATTTGGTGGAGGTAATAGAGCAGTTACTGGAATGGAAAATGTTAATAATTCAGTAAGTGTGGTTGATATAGCTGGTGGTAAGTTCTATGGAAATGTGTATGGTGGCGCTAATACATCTGTTATTCATGGTAGTACAGTAGTTAATATTGGAAAAGATGCTTTAACTAGTAATACAGATCTTACACAAAGTGATATTTATATTAAAGGACATATCTTTGGTGGAGGTGAAGCTAATGCTTCAGGGTCTCCTAACTATGACTGGTCATTTATTAGTGTTACGGAAGGTACTCATATTAATATAGATGCTGATACATATACTAATTTTGATATTAATGGTTCTTTCTATGGTGGAGGTAATGCTTCATCTGCAAGTGGTGATAGTTATTTAAATATTAAAAATTATGGAGTATTTAATAATCCAAAGAGAAATGTATCTATTCAAAGAGTTACTTATGTTGTAATAGATAATTCTAATATATTATTAAAAGGTGCAGTAGATAGAGCGAATGATTATGCAACAGAATTATTTGCTATTAGTCGTGTAGAAGATTTTGTTATTAAGAATAATACGTCATTATTCTTTGAAACTGGTGCTAACCTTTTAGAAAACTTTCAAAGTTTAGATGCTAGTGGTAATCCAGCAGTAGTAACAATTGATGAAAATTCTAAAACCATAACTAATAGAACAGTTGATAATAGAGTTTATATGTATGAAGGTAAAAACTTAAACATAGCGAAGAATCAACAAGTAAGTGATTATGGTGAAGTTAATGGTATGAGTTTCTTAGGAATCTTTAACTATGATAATAATAATAATGTTAATACTGGTATTTATAATAAATCTTATAATGGAGGAGATTTACTTGATTGGTCTGGTACTTTTAGTAAGGGTAGTTATGTTGTAGGTAAACATACTGCTAATCATAATATTAAAGTTGATGGATTCTATAGTAATTATATTAATGAAGATACAACAGTTAATGAGGTTAAATATATAGAGCCAACTCCAGATGATGCTCAGTTCTATATGTGGTTTATTGGAGAGAATGTAATTGAAATTAATGTTAATTTAACTGCATCTAAGTATTCAACTTTAGGCTCAGTAGAAACTCCTTTTTATGAATTTTCTAAACCAAATACTTCTTTCCAAATATTATCATTTGATAGTGCTGATATTGCTGAAGGTATATCATTAGTAGATAAGAATAGTATTCCAAGAATAGCATCTACTGAAGATGAAGCAAATACTATATTTGGGTTATCAATGGAAGCGTCAAATAGTGGATGGCTAACAACTGGTAAGACAAACTTCTATACAAGGGAACCTGCTATTGGTGGTGAAACTTATTATGAAGGTGAAAATACAACAACGGTTCCTACTATGTTATTTTATCTATACCATTCAAAGAATATTAGTATAGCGCAAGATTTAGGTACAGTTCATATATCAATTATGGCAATTACAAAGATAAATGCATTATCTAATGAAATTAAGAGATTAGTAATTAATGTTAATATGTCAACAGCATTATTTCAAACAACTGAATATGAAGGTGCGATGACGCCTGGTGATAAATATGAGTTATTTGCATCAACGCAAAATAATATAACTACTAAGAGTAAATTTAGTGCTTATTTTGCTTTATATAGTGCTGATGAGAATTTATATCGTACTGGTTATCATAGAGTGCTTACTTCATCATTTGTTTTCCCAGAAAATACTAAAATTACTATGCTTGATTATTCTTCAGGAAATCCACAATACTATTATCATGTTATAACAGCAGCTGATGTTACAGCAGCTACTGCAGAATTTGATAGACAAAATGAAGCGTCATATCCACTTTCAATGTTTACGAAAATGGGTAGCATGAGTAATAATAGTAATTATGATGATGCGGCAATGAATATAGCTTATTATGATGGAACGGATAGTAGTGAAGAGTTTATATTTATTGTTGATTTTGGAGATGCTAATATAAATACAACGATGCTTAGAAATAAATTCCTGATTGAGATGAGAGATGGTAATGATGAGTCGATTATCTCGGTATTAGGTATTGAAAGAGATAATTTGTTATATAATTTATATTCTGGATTAGATTCTCAGATTAGTTTAGATGCAAGTGTATCTGATAATCCATTATATATAGGTTATAATGATATATTTGATTTAGTTATTAATTATCAAAGTTCTGATGTAGATGGTGCAGTTATTACTGATACTCAATATTTTGATTCTAAATTAGGTAGTCAAATTTATATCTTAAATAGTGATGGAAATATTGTTTCTGGTACAGATTTAACTGGTACATACTTTATGATGGATGGAATTAAGTATTATCCTGATATAGCAGGTTATACACATATTAAATTATCTAATAAGATAGGTAATACCGAAAAATGGATTATATTTAATACAGATAATTCAACACTTGCGACAGGTGATTATACATTTGTAATTGAAACTTTTGCATCAGCTGATGGTATTTATTATAGTTCTGGAGAAAATGTGACAGAGAGAATACCAGTTACAATTATTAGTAGTAAATATGGACTTAATCCTGTTATTAATGATGAAAGTGTTATTTTAAATGGAGCAGATCCACAAAATTTAACCTTTAATATAGCGTATACTTCAATGCTTGAAAATCCTTCAATTAGAGTAGCAATGTATCGAAGAAGATATGATGAGGTATATGATACTAATTATGAACTTGTAGATTTACAAGATTATGTTGATCAATCATTATTTGGTACTAATAATCAAAAAGAATATTTAATTATTGAAGATCCAAATGATAATAATGAGATGACATTTGTGATGAAAGATAATTTATTAACAGGTACTTATCGATTATCATTTAGATTGTATGATAATGATACCCAAATTGGGGAAGTAATAAGATATATAATTATAAAGTGAGGTATTTATGGAAAAGGAATTAAAAGAAATAACTAATAAGGAATTAATTCAACTTTATCGTTTAATTCTAGAACATCAAGAATTTTTAAATAATGAAAAGAGAAAAGTAGAGGAAGCTGATACTAAATGATAGATGATTTAACTAATAAATATGATGATTTTAAAAATGTTATTGATGTTCTTCCTTTAAGTACCAAATATAATCGTAAAAGAAAGATGGATTATATTTTAGAAGCTTTAAAAGAAGATGATAAAAGATTAGAATTAGTTGATAAAGAAATACATAATAGAATTAATTATTTAGATAATTTAAAAAGTAATGATAAAGTTAATGAGTTAACTAAGGAGTTAGAAAAATGTAATATTGTTAATGAATGGAATATTTATAATACTCCTTATGAAAAAATGCATTTAGATTATTATTTATATCAATTAAATAGATATTATAAAGAAGATTTAATTAGTGTTAATAAGTGTATTAAGAGAATATTAGAATCATTTAAGAAAGTTGAAATAGAAATTACTAAAGAAGATTTTACTTTTAATAATTATGTTAGAGATTATATGGATAAAATTATTAGTGGATCTTCAAATGAAGAACTTGTTAAATGCTTTGAAGATTATTATTGGAAAAATCCAGATATTTTAAAAACAATAGAGATTAATTTTAAAAGTATTTATTTAAAGAATGAAAAGAAGATTATTAAGTTTTATAATACTAGACATGAAGAGTATTTAAAGACACATAAAGATGAAGAATTATATGATTTAAGAATTAAATTAAGTGAAGAGGTAGATTTATTAAAGAGACGAGATGCTAAAACTAATTTTGAAAAGTTCTTAAAAGGAGAATATCTTTTAGGAGATTATAAAGATGTTGATAAGAAAAAAGAAAAGTATTTTAATGAAGCTAACTTTAATTATGATTCTTTAAGTGAGTTAGATCATGTTTTAAATGAGTATGATATATTAATTAAATATAAATATTTATTTGATGATATGAAAGATAAATTAAGTAAAAAAGATGAATATAAGGATGTTAAGAGTAAAACTTTAAAGGAAATTAATTCTGATGAGGGAAAACTTAACAAACTAATAGTTAAACAAAATAAAAAATCATTATTTGGTAAAAAGAAGAATAATGAAAAATGGTTATTTCAATATAAAGAAGTTTTAAATAATATTATTAGTCATTATAGTGAATTAGATGATGCGTCTTTTAAAAATATTATTTATACTAATTTAAGTCAAGATTCATCTATTTTAGAAACTTTAAAACTTATTTGTTCTAATTATATATATTTTATTAATATGTCTTTAAAGATTGATGAAACAAGGGATATTAATAGTTTAAATGATGAATATAGAGAACTTAGAAACTATGTTAATGGTAATAGATTTTATTTACTTAGTAATATAGCTTTATTAGATGAAAGGCCTATGAAACAGTTAATAGTTGATAAATATAATTTAGAAAAAGTTAATTTAATTATTGATAATTTACTTGATGATGCTACTGATGCGACTATTAAAGATATTGAAACATTAATAAATAATGAAAATATTAAATTATCTGGTATTAATTTATTAGATGTAGAATTATACCTAGAATATCAAAAATTAAATAAAGATTCGAATTAGCGTAATGTAGGAAGATTAAAACACTTCCTTTTTACATGTTA
>CACZRB010000104.1 GCA_902783555.1 uncultured Erysipelotrichaceae bacterium | reverse complement strand
TCCTTTGTTATGTTATTTTCAAACTTATTATAACATTTATGGTTTTCTTTTTTTATGTCTTCCCCAAATTATTTTACACTATCTTTGGGAGTTAAAATTTGACTAAATAGCCATTTTATGCTATTATATTCAGCAATAAAAAAGGGGAGTTTTGAGATGAATAGTAATATAAAGGAGTTATTTGATAATCCTATTTTATTTTTAAGTTCTGATTCATTTGATATATATGAAATAATATGTAAAGCATTAAAAGATGATGAATTAAGAAGTATTCTAATTGAAAATAAATCTGCTATTTTTAATAAAGTTGCGATGGATTTTAATATATTTGATATAATGTCATTATATAACTTACAAACATTGCCGGAATTTAAGGAAGATACAACTGAAATAATTGATAAAACTATTAATCAAATATTTAATAAAGATACAGTATTTTTTATTCGTTTAATGAATAAAAAAATACAAAGTAATATGGCAATTGATAAAGTGCGAGCTTTAGATTTAATTTTTTTCACTATTCAGACTTATAATAGTGAAAAAGCTTCTATTTTACTATATAATTTATTTTTATTACCTGATTTTAGATTGGAACTTGAAAAAAGATTTAAAATAGTGGAAATACTTTTAGAAAAATATCAATTATTTGATTGTGATTCAATAACCAAAAATATATTTAAAGGAAGTAGTATTTTAGGATGTTTGATAAAAGATAATAATGAATTATTAGTCAGTAGTTATATTAAAATGTTACTTGAACAATACCAAACTTCACTTAAAGAAATGGAGTGTGTTGGTGGTGGAAGTACTTGCTTAGTATATAGAATAGGTAAGAGTGTTATAAAACTAGGTGAAACTAGAAATCAAAAACAAATATATGTAAATCATAGAATATTAGCATCTCAAATTAGAAAACTTATAAAAAAAGGTGATATAGAATTATTTTATGTTGAAATAATGAAGTATATTAAAACAGGTGACATTACTAAACAAGAATGTGATGAATTATGTGAAGATCTTTTAAAACAAGGATTAATATGGGAAGATGTTAAACCTGAAAACTGTGGAATATTAGATGATAATGATGAGAATATTTCTAATTTGGAAGTGGATTATGAAACTGTTGCTGGCATAATTGAAAATCCTTGTTTAAAAGAACAATTTATGAAAAGAAAGAGAAAAGTAGTACTTTTAGATAATGATAATATTAGAAGAAATCCTAAATCTTTATGGAGATAATCTAATATTATCTTTTTTTCTGGTAAGTTTTATGATAAACTATTAGTGGTTATTGCCCAATGGCCAAGTGGTAAGGCGTAAGACTCTGGATCTTATATTTCGTTGGTTCGAATCCAACTTGGGCAGCCATTTTTATTTATTAAGGAGAAAATCAATGAAAAAAAATAATGAAGAAGAATTAAAAGAAGAATGTTGTTGTAATCATGAATGTGAATGCGATAAGCAATGTGATTGTGGCAATGAATGTCATTGTGATGATGATTGTGAATGTGAATGTGGTTGTTGTGACGCAGATTTACCACCACTTGAAGAAAAATTAGTCTTAGTTGGAATTAAAGGTGATAAATTAACAGAAGAAGCTATTAAATATTTAGATAAAGAAAATGTAGATTTTACTTTTTTAGATTTAAAAGATAATAAAACAGAAGAAATTTTAAAATTAGGAGAAAAAACTAAGGTGCCAACATTATTATTAGTTCAAACTGTAGTAGCTGGTATAGCATCAGGTTTGGATGAAATAAAAGAAGCAATTGAAGGATAATAGACTTTATAAAAAACTAGATTTTTAAAGTCTTTTTTCTATATTATTTAACTAGGTGGTTATATGTATTATGATTTAAGTGAAATAATTGAATTATTACAAAATAGGTCGTTAAATTTTAAAAATAATAATTATATTATTACTGAATTAACTTCTGAAATGAGAAAAATAATTTTAGATAATACAATCGATAATAAAATGTTGATTGAAAATTATGATTATATAAAAGAAGAATATTATATTCCTAGTGAACCTTACTTAAAAAATGCTGTAATAGATTTAAGTAAAATTCCAGTTGAAGATATTTTTAACTTAGCTTTGGATATGTTAGAGATAAAGGATAAGGTAGTAAATTTTGAAGATTGGAGAAGTATTTTAAAATTTAGAGGTTTACTAAAGCAATATGGTAAAGGTATTCAATTTATTTTTTATAATCCAGGTTATGTTCCAAAAGAGAAGCAGATATTAATAAATAGTTTATTTGCTATTAGCGAATATCTATATAATAGTAACTTTTTGTTATTAGAAAATGAAAAATTATCTACTTATACATATTTTAATGGCAAAATGTTAGATTCAAGAGAAGAATATATGAAATTAACAATTAGACGCTAAAAAATACCAAGTTTAATCTTGGTATTTTTTATATTCATTTAGAAAATATTCATCAGTCATTCCAGCAATATAATCGATAACTTTACGTTCATTGGAAGTATTTTTAATATATTCATCAGTCATTCCATTTAGATAAATTTTATAAATACTTTGATTTTCGTCTTGCTTATTTAAGGCATCTAATAATTTATCGAATAATACTTTAAACATATGTTTATAGTTATCAATCATTTCTTTAGAATGAGCTTTAGAATAGATATTTTCATAATTAAATTTTTTAAGTTCTTTAATAGCATCAAATATATCATCACTAACTGAAATATAAGATTTATTAGTACTATTTTTAATAATATCTGTAATAATTGTATTTACTATTTCACGATTGGTATTACCAAGTATTTTAGTAATCTTTTCAGGTATCATCTGTTTAGTAATAATGCCAAGTTTTTCTGCATCTTCAATATCGCGACCTAAATAACCAATAATATCTGATATTCTTACTACGCAGCCTTCTAAAGTCATTGGAACTAAAGTAGTGATATAGCCTTCAATTTTATATGAATTATAATAATCATTTAAAAAGTCATCAATTGTTTTTTTCTTAGGCTTATACTTCTTTAACTCTAATTCACCATTATGACATAAAATTCCATCTAATGTTTGAATTGTTAAATTACATCCTTTACCATTATTTTCTAAAACCATTAAATCTCTTACACTTTGAACATTATGATTAAAATATCCTTCACCTGCTTTAAGTGATAATTCATTTAAAATTCTTTCACCTTCATGTCCAAAAGGTACATGACCTAAATCATGACCTAACGCAATAGATTCAATTAAGTCCTCATTTAAAGATAGTGCTCTACCAATTGTTCTTGCTATTTTAGATACTAATTGAACATGTACCATTCTGGTCGATATATTATCATTTGCCGATAAAGTAAATACTTGAGTTTTACCCATATATCTTGTATAAGAAGAAGAGTGAAGTATGCGATCAGAATCTCTAAAAAAATTTGGCCTAATATCAGGTATAAATTCATTTAATCTCATTGCTTCTTTATCTAAACATGCCCACTTATTATATAATGGTTCATATCTTAACATTTTTTCTTTAACTTCCATAATTATCCTTCAAATACTGATTTATAATAATCGCTTTCTAAAATATTTTTTGAAATAACATATTTATTATAAACTTCTTCATTCATTCTTTTTACATAGTCATCTTCTACATCTTTAAATGCAGTAAACTTTTTCGTACTAGCATTGTATTTTCCATATTGATTTATCCAAGAACGATCACTTAAAATAACTATTCCTTCACTATTTGATAAAATATCTCTTCCAATTAATAGTCTTGAATCATATTCAAAACCAAATAAATTTAAAACAGTAGGTAAAATATCAATACTCATCGCATATTTATCAATTTCGGTATAAGGAATATTTTTATTCCAAATTATCAAATTATTTTTATGAATATCAAATTTTTCATCTTCCATTGGGATTACTTCATTAATTTCTTTATTTTTAAGACCATATGGATAATGATCAGCGCTCATAACAATTACCGTATCATCTAAGAGATTTTTTTCTTCTAACTTATTAAGTAATGCTTCTAAAGCTTTATCTAATTCAATGTGAGTTGCAATATAAGCTTTAATCGCAGTACTATAAGGTAAATTTTCTACTTCTTTACGATGTTTATAAGCCATATTATTACCACCAAAGTTATATTCTAAGTGGCCACTTATAGTCATATAGTAAGTCATAAATGGGGCTTTATCACCATAATAATCAAAAGATGCATTAATCATTTCTAAATCACTTTGTGGCCATGGCTTACAATTCATTTTTTTCTCTAAACCATTACCACAAGCAATATAAGTAAAACCTAAATTAGGATGAGTTAAATTTCGATCGTAATATTTATATCTTCCATTATGAAAAGCATAAGTAGTATAACCACGTTCTTTAAATAAATTACCATAAGCATAAGG
>CACZRB010000103.1 GCA_902783555.1 uncultured Erysipelotrichaceae bacterium | reverse complement strand
ATTTGTTCCATCATATTTAGCAAAATTTAACGAATTATCTGATATATCACACTCTGGAGCATCATTATTATGAAGTATTAATTTTATGCACCATTACCTGTAATTCTTACTATTCGCCAGCATTTTCTTGCAAAAATTACATAATTATCTTCTACTGCTCCCCTATAATAATATGTTGTCCCATAATCATCTATCGTTTCTCTTAATCCTTCATCTGTTGATGAAACTTCTCTTCCTGGAATAGTCATACCCTCTTCACTATCAGAATGTACTACTGGTTCATTTTGCTTAATACCAGCAAGAAGTGTACCTTCTTTAGCATATTGCCATCCTTTTGGTGCTCTAGTACTAGTTGCTTCACCATCAATTATAATATTCAAATGTGCTTCTCCACCTAATACTTCATTTGGCAAATTATATTTTTCTGCTTCAGCTAACCACGTTTTTAGTTTAAATGAATGCGTTTCCCCTGGATTAATTATATATTCATATATTATATCGTTTGTCTTGTTTCCAAGAATCCAAGGTGTCCCATCATTCATATATGTATTATCACTTAATTGATAATCAAGTTTATATCTTAAATAATTATGACTTATTGTATTTGTTTCTTCTTCATTATCTACTAAACTTATTGTATAACTATAAGGTATTGTCCCACTATTATATATCACAAAACTATATATATTATTTTCATCTGCTATAGCATCTTCATCACTCATTGGTAATACATTGGTTAAATTTATAGCGTTACTATCATCTAGTTCAACATACTCTCCATTTTCTTTTTTTCCGTTAGAAAATACTATATTTAAATCTCCTATCGATATACTTTGAGTCTTTTCATCTACAAATGTTTTTTGAAATAATGCATAACTTGAACCAAATACTACTACGCCTAGCATTAAAAAAGTTATTATTGCTAGTGTTACTTGTTTTTTTATAAAGTTCTTAATAAACATAATAATCCCTCTATTTTCTATATAGATAATATCAAATTATATTAAAACTCGCAATATTTTAATTGCTTTTTACATAACTTTTTGGTACAATCATAAATGTATTTAAGGAGGGAGAATAGAAAATGCCTAATATTAAGAGTTCTAAAAAAAGTGTAAGAACTGATAAGATTAAAACTTCTAGTAATACTTCATATGATTCTAGAGTAAAAAATGGTATGAAAAAACTAGACAGAGCTATTAAAGCTGGTGATAAAGCTGGTGCTGAAGAAATATTAAAAACTACTTTAGCTAATATTGATAAATGCGCTAGTAAAGGATTAATGAAACAAAATACTTGTGATAGACAAAAATCAAGATTAAATAAAAAAGTTAAAGAGATGAATTAAGACTTTTCCGTTTTGGATAAGTCTTATTTTTTTATTGCATTATTAGCAAGTTTTAAAATATAGTGTTCAATAACCCACAAAATTCATTTTAAAAGAGTCGAATATTAATTAATCATTTATTTTTTTAAATTTTTTTGATATAGTTATAATATGAAATGGATTAAATATTTAATAATAATTATAATTTTAGTTTTAATTGGAACAAATTACGATAAAATAACAAGTAAAATATCAGAAAGTATGCAGAGTAATCCAAACGTAGTTATTAGTGAACCTAATAATTATTATAAAAATGTTGATTACGCATATGTTAAATTATCCAAAGATTATGTTCCATATAGTAAGCAAGATTTAAGGAATATCTTCTATTCTATTTTAGATAGTGGATATGATACTTTTACATTTTATTGCCCATCTGAATATACAAGTTGTTTAAGTGATATTGCTGAACTTAGTAAAGATAAAGATACATTAACTAATATAAATAACTTTGTAAATCCTTTTAATAGTTTTAATAACGTAAAAGTAATTTATTCATCTACTGGTGAAATAAATGTTGAAATATCAAAATTATATGATGAAGATGAAATTAATTCAGTAAAAAAGCGAATGGAAGAAATTGAAAAAGAAATATATACTAATGAAATGAGCATCGAAGATAAAATATTAGCTCTTCATGATTATATAATTAACCATACAAGATATGATGAAAAAAGACAATCTGGTGAAAGTCCATATAAATCTAATAAAGCATATGGCCCATTAATTGAAGGATACGCTGTATGTGGCGGATATGCAGATGCAATGGCATTATTTTTAGATAAACTTAATGTTCCTAATTTTAAAGTATCATCACTTACCCATGTATGGAATGCAGTATATGTAAATAATAAATGGCTTCATTTAGATTTAACTTGGGATGATCCAGTTACACTTAATTCTGATGTTCAAACATTAACTCATAAATTTTATTTAATTGATACTCCAGCTTTAGAAGAATACAAAATTACTGATCATGAATTTGATAAAACTGTATATCAAGAAGTAATATAAAAAAGAATCACGAAGAATTCTTTTTTATATTACTACAATTTTCAGGTAGTAGTATATCTACCATCTTGTAATTATACTTTTATATAGATAAATAACAGTTTTCTTTTATAAAATTAAAAATTTCTTTATTATCATTTGATTCATAAAATTCAATTAATAATTTCTTATATTCATCCTTAATATCTGATTCAATTGGTATATCATGCTTCCAAGATGTTCCTCCAATTTTTACTGAAACATTTCTTAAAACTACCAGCATTATAATAAAATCCTTCTTCAACTAATTTGTTAATTGTACATAGTATTGAATAATTGGTTTGTGTTAATATAACATTCTTATTAAGAATAAACTCCCATGAATGTTTTAGATTTACGATTTTCAATATATCTTCTGATGACATATTTGATACTTTGCCACCTTCTATAATATTTTCATTTGCTCATCCATCTCAGTTACCTTGCATACACATTATATCACTTTTCAAAAAATGTGAAACTTTTTTAAAAAAATATATATAAAAGTTTCACACTACATATTTTTATTGTTCTGCAATCTTTATTTTTACATAAAAGTTTTAATTAGAAATAACATTATACAGCAGTATAACCACCATCAATTGGAAGAATTACCCCAGTTACATAACTAGCTTCGTCACTTGCTAAGAAAATAGCTCCAGCATTAAGTTCCCCTTCCATACCATATCTTTGCATAGGTACATGTTCTTTTGCAAATGCTTGAAAATCTTCTGTTTGCAAAACATCAGTAGTAAGTTCGGTATAAAAATATCCTGGACATATACAATTAACTGTTATGTTATATTTAGCAAGTTCTGCAGCTGCTGCTCTAGTATAATTTACTACTCCACCTTTAGATGAATGATATGCAATAGTTGGTATCTTATCATTACCTACTAAACCATACATAGAGGCAATATTAATAATTCGACCGTAATTATTCTTTTTCATGATATTTCCAAAAGCACGAGTTACTTTAAATACAGAAGTTAGATCAGTATTAATAGTAAAATTCCACTCTTCATCATTCATATCTAAAGCACCTTTATCGCGACTAGCTCCAGCACAATTTAATAAAATATCTACTTTTCCAAATGTAAGTTCAGTAACACTTGCAGCTGCATCAACCTCAGCACTATTAGTTACATCACATTTAATTGGTAATACTTTTACTCCTAATGGTTCTAATTCTCTTTTTAAATCTTCTAATCGCTCTATTCTTCGAGCTAGTAAAACTAAATCAGCTCCTTGTTTAGCAAAACCAGTTGCCATCTGTCTTCCAAGTCCACTACTTGCTCCTGTTATAACAGCAACTCTTCCTTTTAAATTAAACATGTTATTCATCTCCTATATTCATTCGTTATTTTAATTATAAAAAAAGCCACTGATTTAATCAAGGCTTATGTAAAGTATTTTACTTATCAATAAAGTTTTCTACTTCTAAAATTGTTTCTTTAAAATTTTCAAAATTAACATTAAACCAGTTAATATTCATTTGATTATTAAACCAAGTATATTGTCTTTTAGCATAATGTCTGCTTCTTTGTTTTATTAAATCTTTTGCTTCAGTTAATGAAATTTTACCATCAAAATAATCATATAATTCTTTATAACCTATTCCAGTAGTTAAGGCTTTACTCTTAATACCACGATCATAAAGACTTTTTACTTCTTCTAGTAAGCCATCTTCAAACATTTTATCTACTCGTTTATTAATGCGATCATATAAAGTTTCACGGTCAGTAGTTAGTCCAATGAATGTACAATTATAAAGTAGATTATTGCCTTTATTGGAATCACATTCTCTATTTAATAAACGTATTAATCTTTTACGATTATTAGGATGGACATCACTATTTGGATATTTTTCTTTAACCATATCATATAATTCTTCATTTGTAAGTTCATCATATGTATTATTAGTATCTTCTTCTATAAATTCATAATCATAAAGTCCCGCTTTAATATATAGCCCAGTACCACCTACTATAATTATATTTTTATCTTTATTATCAGCTAAAACTTTCCTTAAATCTTTTTGGTAATCATATACAGTATACATATCTTTAACATCTACAATATCAAATAATAAATGTGGAATGCCTTCTTTTTCTTCTTCAGTTACTTTAGCAGTTCCGATATCCAAATTTTTATATACTTGCATTGAATCTCCATTAATAATAATCGCATTATACTTTTTGGCAAGTTCAATACTAAGAGCAGTTTTACCAACTCCAGTTGGCCCCACTATTACAATTATCATATTATCCTCTTTTCTAAAAATAAGTATAGTTTTACTATACTTATTGTAATTTTTTTAGTTGTTCAATAGTTAAACCTGTTGTTTCAGAAATTAAATCTAAAGATAAATCTTTTTTTAAAAGATTTTTAGCAATTGCAATTCTATTTGCTTCAATTCCTTGTTCAAAACCTTGCTCAATTCCTTGCTCAATTCCTTGCTCAATTCCTTGCTCAAAACCTTGTTTAAGTCCAAGCTTCTGGGCTTTTTTAAGATCATATCTTAATTTAGACTTACGTTTTTCTTCCATACTATATTTTTGCATTGCTTCAAGATTTCTTATTATATTTTCACTCACTATTAGTTCATCCATATTTAATCTAATCACATCTTTCATTAATTTTAAACGTATCTCATCAGATAAAAAGCATTTATACATGTTATTAAGTTCAGTATAACTATTAGCTGTTATAGTAGCTAACCAATAATCTGCTTCACTTTTTTTTATATCCTGATTATAATATAATTTTTTATAATAATCAAGATATCTCAAATATATAACATTATTCCAATTGAAGATTTTACCTGTCACTTTACTTACTCGATAAATTATATCTTCTCCTATTTTAGAGTTTTTTTCATTAACATTTAAATTAAGTTGAATAGTCCTCGACTTTTTAAATATTTTAATATTTTTACCTTTATCAATAACACTACTACTTATGCTATCAAGATATTTTTCATTTCGATATTTTATATCCTCAAAACGTTCAGTATTTACTTCTAAATTAACATAAATATAATTATTAATATTAATATTAAAATCAACAACTTTATGATATTCTTTATACCTTAAATTAGTCATATCATTATTAATAATATAAAGTTTACAATTCTCCGGTTTGATTCTTAAGTGTAAAACACTTATTAAGAATCTTTTAAAAATATATTCATTTGCCATAAAAAACGATTTAAACATCAAATCGAAAGATAATGAAATCATGCTAGTATTTTGATCTAATTCTTTTAAGTATTCATCTGTAATCTCATTTATAATCATATAATCTCACTTCCTTGTTAAACATAACAAATATAAAATAAGAAAGCAAAAACTTGATTTTTAAATTCTGCACCTAAATATGCAATTTTTTTAACAGATTTTTTGATTTGCACCTTACAAATGAAAAAATCTGCATAAAATTTTGTGCAGATTTTAAAAATCATATATATTATAACTTTTTAACATTTTTTTACTAATATTTACTCTCTCGTCTAATACCTTATAAAAGCTTTTAGGATAAATCATACTTGTTTTTTTATCTAAATCTTTAACTAATGGTAACTCTTCAATACATAATACTGACTCTTGATAATTAACTATTTCTTTTACTATACTGTATACTTCATCATTCAAAATATCTACTTTAATACTTTTTTTATGAGCATCATTATGTAAAGTTAAATCATCTAAATGCATTATCACATGTCCAAATATTTTAACAATTATTTTTAAACTTAAGTAGTATAATGTATTTTTATCTTTTTCATCAAATCTAATAATAAAAATATCTTCTTTATCATTACTAGATAAATAAAAACTTAATACATCATTTTCAATTATAATATTTAATAAAGCATCATTATTTCTTAATAAATAATCTTCATAATGATTTATTAGTTCAGCAATTTTTAAATATATTGTATTAACTGTTATCATTAGTTCATCACCCTTTTAAACATTTTCTCTAATTCATATTTAGAAAAAGATATAATTGCTGGTCTTCCATGAGCACAGTTATAAGGATTATCACATTTAACTAATTTTTCTAATATTTTACTTGCTTGTTCTTTAGTAATATTTTCATTACCTTTAACGCTCATTTTACAAGCTACTGTAGCTGCATAACGATCTCTAAATCTTAATTCATTAAAATCAGGATAATTAATTATTTCTTCAATTAAAGCTTTAACATCTACTTCATGATATCCTTCTAAAACATAGGTAGGATGAGATTTAACAACAATAGTGTTTATTCCAAATTCTTCTATATTAAATCCTAAATTTTTAATAGCTTCTTCTCTTTCTTTATATTTTAAATAATCACTTGCAGAAAGCTCAATACTAACTGGAATTAACATGTCAATAATATTCTTTTCTTCATCCTCCAAAGATTTTAATACCTTTTCATAGTTAACCCTTTCTTCTGCTGCATGTTGATCAATTAAATACATATTATCATCATTTTGGGCTACTATATAAGTTCCCATAACATGACCACATGGATATAATTCTAAAGATTTTACCTCTTCATTTTTTTCATCTAACTTAAAATTAAAAGAAGATTGAACTATTTCTTTTTGAGGTTCATTATATTTAAATAAATCTTCATTTATTACTAATTCTTTTTCTGGCACTATAAATTCATTAGTAGAATAATCTTTCTTAATTGGAATATCATTATTATTTACTTCCCTTTTTACTTCTACTTTAGGTATTAACAATGATTTATATAAAGCATCTTTAATTGTATTTAAAACAAGTTCTTTTAAAGCATCCATTTTACTAAATTTAATATCCTGTTTAGTTGGATGAATATTAACATCAATTAAAGTAGGATCAGTATTTATCTCTAGTACTACTACGGGATATTTAATATCAGGCTTATATGTATAATATGCTTCATTAATAATCTTATTTAATTCATTATTTTTAACTACTCTTCCATTAACAATTGTTATCATATAATTTCTATTTGATTTTAAAATACTAGGTTTACATACATATCCTTTAATATCATAATCATCATTACTACTACTTATTTCAATCATATTTTTACTAATATCTGTGCCAAATAATTCATGAATAGTTTTAAGTAAATTATTACTTCCAGTAGTTTTTATTAAAACATTACCATTATTAGTAAGTGTAAAAGATATAGATGGATATGATAAAGATAATCTCTCAATAAAACTAACAGTATTAGCAAGTTCTGATTGTTCACTTCTTAAATATTTAAATCTGGCTGGAGTATTATAGAATAAATCATTAATTTTAATTATTGTTCCTTTTCTTAAATCACATTTTTCATGCTTAATAAGTTTTCCTCCATGTATTTCTACTAAAGAACCAGTATTCCCATCACTAGTTTTAAGTAATACTTTAGATACACTAGCAATTGAAGGAAGAGCTTCACCTCTAAAACCTAAAGTATTAATAAAAAACAAATCCTCTAATTTTTTAATCTTACTAGTGGCATGACGTGAAAATGCATTAAGACTATCCTCTTCATCCATTCCATCTCCATCATCTATTACTTTAATTTCTTTAAAACCAGCATCTATTAAATTAATTTCAATATTTTTTGAAGAAGCATCAATACTATTTTCTGTAAGTTCTTTAACAACATTCGCAATTCTTTCAACTACCTCACCAGCAGCTATTTTATTAGATAAATCTTCACTCATTATTTGAATCTTACTCATTTTTTCCTCCAAAGATGCTTTCTCTAATTTCAATCTTTTCTCTTTTTACATTTGTTTTAACTGTGCACTTATTTTTAATATTTAAAAATAATAAACCTCTAATTATTAAATCACTATTGTCATTAATATTGAAATTTTCTTCTACTTTAAAATCCTTATAATATTTACTAATATCTAATAAACTATTAGTATAAATAATTACACTAGTATCCTCATTAAAATTAAAATAATAATCTGATATTTTTAATGATTCTCCTTTTTTCATTTGATAAACCTTAGGATTAATTAGTTTTCCATTATTTTCATTTTCCCCTATTACAAAACCAGGTGAATCTATAACAGTTAAACTATCAGATAAATTAAGCCTTATAAAATCTAAAGTTGTATTAGCTAATTTACTAGTTGTAATTCTATTTAAGTTAGAATCTAATAAATCCATCATTTTATTAATAAGTGTACTTTTACCAGCATTAGTTTCACCTAAAATATATACTTCTTTAATATTTTTATAATATAAATAGTTAATTAAAGCATTTACTCCATAACCACTATTACCACTAATAATCTTTACATCTTCTTGTATATTATATACGCTCTTAATTCTAGATACTAAATGTTCAAATACTACACTTTTTGGAATTATATCACTTTTATTTATTAACAGCATTTTATTTTTATTTATTCTTTTAAAAATATTAATTACCTCTTCATTTAAAGATACAAAATCTATTAAAAATAAAACAAAATTTGCTTTCTTATTAACATTATTAATAATAGATTCTACACTTTTAGGAACACCAGCATTTAATTTATCACCATAATGAGTAATTCTAAAACATCTTTGACAATAATTACTATTATCTATTTTCTCTTTAGGAATATATCCTTCTTTAGTCTTGTCCTCAGTTTGTAGTTTTGCTCCACAACCAAAACATATTTTATTCATAATAATGTCCCTTCTTTAAAAGATCTTTTTTATTTAACTTATTATATATAAATGGTTCTACCAATCTATTAAACTTTGTTAATACATAATCAGTAGTACCAATAGGATTTACTAAAATACTAACAAATTCCATTCTATTAGCACCCCATATATCAGTAAGAAGTTGATCTCCTATTGCTGCAATTTGACTAGGCTTTAATTTATAAATCTTTAATATTTTTAAATATTTATTTTTTAAAGGCTTAAATGATAAATAAGCAGAATCAACACCTAATATATCTTTAAATGGTTCAACTCTTTTTTTAGGACTATTACTAACAATTAATACTTTAAATTTCATATCCTTTAATTCTTCAATTAAATCGCGTATTTTTTTACTTGGCTTTTTCATATTAATTGGTGCAATAGTATTATCTAAATCAAATATTAAACATTTAATACCATTTTTCTTTAATTTTTTATAATCTATATCATATATACTTTTTTGATAAATATCAGGCATAAAACTATCTAACATATCATCACCTACTACACATAAATTATATCAAATATATTTATAATTATAAATAAATTCTTTTTGGAAAGAAAACAAATAATGCAACATTAGCATTTATCATTTATTATATATTAAAAGCATAAAATTATTTTAGGAGGTTTATGATAACTTATTTTATAGCACTTCTAAAAAGTTTAGTTTTTTTTACAGGCTCATATTCAAATACAGTTTTTCCAGAAACTCTCTCTAAAGATGAGGAAGAAAAATGTATTAATGCTATGCTAATGGGAGATAAAAATGCTAGATGCAAACTTATTGAGCATAACTTAAGATTAGTGGCTCACATAGTAAAAAAATATGAATGTAAAGAATATGACTCAGATGACTTAATAAGCATTGGAACTATTGGATTAGTTAAAGGAATTGATTCATATAGGATTAATAAAAAAACTAGATTAACTACTTATGCAGCAAGATGTATAGAAAATGAAATACTAATGTACTTTAGAAGCAATAAAAAACATTTAAATAATGTTAGCTTAAATGACTCTATTGGACTTGATAAAGATGGTAATGAAATTACATTAATTGATGTTTTAGTTTGTGATAATAAAGATATAAGTGAAGAAATAAATACTCAAAATAACATCGAACTCTTACTAAAATATTTAAATGTATTAACACCACGAGAAAAAGAAATAATTATTAAAAGATATGGTTTATTCAATAATAAAGAACAAACTCAAAAAGAAATTGCTAAAGAAATGAAAATATCTCGTAGTTATGTATCTCGAATAGAAAAAAGAGCAATTACAAAAATTTTAAGAGAATTTATGAAGAAAAAAAGCATTCTTTAACTTTTCATATACTGAAGAATTACTCAGCGTATAGTTGCTAAAATTATCTTAAGGAGAAGTATTATGGAAAACAAAGAAGATCAAAAGTATATTTATAGTTTAGTATCATCTAGAATTAAAGCTTTCAGAAAGTATCGTGGCATAACGCAAGAAAAACTTGCTGATATGACTACTTTTTCAAAAGGATTTATTGGTAATATTGAAAGTATTAGAACAGAGCAAACCTTTAGTTTAGCAGTTTTATATTCTTTTGCTAGAGCTTTAGATATCCCACTAGAATTATTTGTTAAAGAAGATATTGAAGAAGATTTAAAAAAATTAAATATTAAATTAGATGAAAAATAATAAAAGCACTCAAAATTAATTGAATGCTTTTTTATGGCATATTTATATGATCTATATCATCAACTAAATCTAGTTGACTTTCTAAAATAGTTCTAAGCCTTCTTTTAAACGTGATAATATTTCTTTTTAATTGTGCGGTTTCATTTTGGGTGTTTTCTGCTTCCATTAATGCTTCATTAACAATTCTTGAAGCATTTTTCTTAGCTTCATTAATAATTCTTGCACCTTCGTCACTAGCCATTCTACGCATTCCGCTAGCTGTATCCTCAGCCATTAAAATAGCTTTGTTTAAAGTTTCTTCTAAAGTTTTATACTTTTCTAAATCATTTTTTAATTTTTCAATTTCTAAATCTTTAGCCTTTAAACTATCTAGCATACTTTCAACCTGTTTAACACAATCAGCAACAAATTTATTAACTTCATCCTTACGATATCCAGTTAAACTAGTACTAAACCTTTCCATATATTATCACCTCTAAAGGATTTAATTAGAATTCAATTTCATCCTCTTGTTTAGCTTTGGCAGATACTTGTTCTTGCTCTGTCATTTTACCTTGTACACTAACATTTTTAGGAGTACATAGATAAATTCCTGAACCAAGTTTTTGTAAATCTCCACCTATAGCATACACGCATCCTGTTAAAAAATCAATAATTCTTTTTGCTTGATCAGATGTAACTCTTTTTAAATTAACTACTACACTATTACGTTTTTTTAAATAATCAGCAATAGCTTGACTTTCAGAATAAGCACGTGGTTCAATAAGAATCATTTTACTTCCATTCTTACCCTCTTCTTCTTTATAATTCTTTTCACTAATTGAGTAGAATTCTTCTTCTACATTTCCATCTTCTTTTATTTCTTCTTCTCCAAATAGAGCTTTCTTTATATTAAGTGCCATATTAGCATCCTCCTTATATTATTCTATTACTATCTTATCATAATTTTTAAAAAGATAAAACTAGAAATTTTAAAAAATGTACTAAAGTACTTAATTTACTATCTTTCGACAATTAATTATTTTTTATTCATAGTATTAATAGTTTCGATTATTTTATAAACAGTTGAATGTGGATTATGATAAATTAAACTTTTTTCTATAAAACTTTTTTCTTGCTTTTTAGCATTTTCAATAGCTTTATAGGTTTTACTTACAATTTCATTATAAATATTCATATTTTCCTTATAAGATTTAATATACTTTTTCAAAGCCTTTTTGACATCACCACTACTATTAAAAATAATAGCAGATGTTTTAAAATGCATTAAAAACCAAATTTCAAATGTTGGAGAAGATGTAATTATTTCAATACCATATTTAGTTGCAATATTTTCTAAACTTTCAATTTCTTTTATTCGCTTTTCTGACAAATCAGTATCTATTAGTAAAAATATTTTATCTCCTAATTCTTTGCTAATATCTTCTTTTTGCATATATTTTATAATATCACTTAACATAGTTGTTGGATCAGTACTATTTCCACTAGCAAATTTAATTCGACATTCTTTAGAAGAAAAATTGCTAAAATATAAAGTTTCCGTTTTATTCTTGCCTTCACATCCAATTAAAATCAATGGTTTTCTAACACGCATTATTTTTTGCACTTTTCTAGTCATAGGATTATATTGTCTTTTATAAATGGAATTGCACCAAAGCGACCATTTAAATATCCTTTTCTAATATTTTCGCCTTTTCTTACCGAAAATTCATCTAAAGAATACAAGTTGGAAATACAAGTTTTATCTTCTTTTTCAACAAACCATATCTGATCTCTTCTAAATAAATCTAAATCATTATCTAATAAATGAACATCATGGGTAGTAAAAATTAATTGACTATTTGATTTATTAATATTTGGATTATTAAATAATTTAATAATAAATTCTACTAATGTCGGATGCAAACTTTTTTCAAGCTCATCAATAATTATAACTTTTTTAGTTTCAAAAGCATTTTTTAATAATGGTGCTAGACTAAATAATATTTTAGTTCCAGAAGATTCATCATTAATATTTAATTCATATATTTTTTTATTTCCATTGTTATCTAATACTTCATGATTTATCTTAATATTATATTTTTTTAATAAATCATTTTCAGGATATTCATAATAAATTGAATTATAAAAGTCTCTCATATTATTATATACTTCAACTGAAGTATTCTCCAAATTATAAATATTAGGTTCAATGTTAAAATCATTTATATAAATATCTGCTTCTTTTAACAATTTAACAGTAAATTTTTTGAATTCAATATTATTTTTATCATATGAACTAAAAAATATATTACTTATAGTTCCTAAATTATTATATATATCAATACTATCATTAAACCATAAATAAGCATCTTTTGTTTTACTATAATTCCAGTTAGTAGCAGTTGCTAAAAATAACTTATTATCAGTATTTTTAGTTACAATCGAACTAAGCTCTCTCTTATCTTCTAGTAAAAATTCATATTTATTTGTATCTATTCTTTCAAATATCATAGTTGGTTTTTGACTATAATAAGCATACAAGTATTCTGTGTATATCTTTTTATTACCTGCACTAAAACCATATTTATATTTAACATTATTGCTTATAAAAATGAATTCAAATTCACTAGGCTTATTCTTTGTTTCATCACTAAAAGCAAAAGGTACTATATTAAATATTCTATCTCCTACTTGAGAAACATTAGATTTTCTAATTAATGAGATAGCAACTTTTAAAGCATCAATCATATTTGATTTACCAGAGCCATTTGATCCATAGATAGCAGCAGTTTTTAAAAGAGAAATTTTTTGAATATTAAAAGTATTATTTAAATATTCATTACCAATACCTTTTTCCATAGTAAAAGTAGTTTTATTTTTAAAAGACTTAAAATTTGTAACACTAAATTCAATTAACATAATTATTCCCCCATTAATATAATACTACAATTTTGCTTTTAAATGCAATTATTTTTTAAGTTTTTGAACATTTTTTACAAAAATAGCAAAAATAGTTATTAAAAATAATGCTTTTAAAATTTAAAAGTTTATTCATTACGAACAAACTTTATTAACTTACACTTACTACATATGGATTATTTACAGTACCAGGTTTATATTCACTTGTTTTATCATATATGGCTTGAACTGATGGGATTAGAGCGATTGAAGGTCGTAAATTATTATTATAAGCAGTATAAGAAAAACTATCAGTTGTATATATAGCATTTGAACTTACATGAATAATACGAGCAAAACCATCATAACAAGATGGGCTCATAGTCCAATATCGATCATCAGTTGCTAAATAAAAACTATTATTAACACTTAAATTTTTGCCACCTGCAAAAATAATCTCATCGGCAGTTAATAATCCAATTTTGTAGCCTTTTAATGCTCCATTACCATAAATAATATCATTTGCGGTATATTTTGATAAATTTGTATTTCCAACAATATCTGGACATATTAGGCTTGGATTATTTAATCTATTAATAGCAGCAAATGATATTTGAGATGTATTTATATAAATTGACTTATCGCCACACCAAATTACATCAGCAAGTTTTTCTTTTTCTATATTAGTAAACGTTGGTATATTTTCTTCGCCACTTCTATCAATATTATCATACCAGGCTTTTAAATTAGTTAAAATAGTACTATCAGTTATATTAGATTGAATACTAAAAAAATCATTTGAATTTATATCTCCATACATAAATCCTATACCCGCTGCTTTTTTTGACACAGAAGAAATAGCATTGAATTGCGTCGAATAATCTTCACCATCATATTTTGCAAAATTTAAAGAATAATCTAAAATATCGCAATTAGCTTCATCATTATTATAAAGAACCAATTTGATGCTGCCATCTCCAGTTATTCTAACTATTCGCCAGCACTTTCTAGCAAATATTACATAATTATTCTCTACTGCTCCCCTATAGTAAAATGATACACCATAATCATCTGTTGTTATTCGAAGCTGTTCATCTGTTTCAGCAATATCTTGTCCTGGTACTGTCATTCCTTCATCTGTATCTTGGTGAACTATACTATTTTCTTTTATTAGTCCAAGTAAAGTTGTGCTGTTTGCTTTCCACCATCCCCTTGGTGCTGGTTTTTCAGCCTTTAATCCCCCTATTTCAATATGCGCAGCAAATGTAGCTCTCATATTTTCACTTTGGTCAGTATTAGTCTCTAAAAAATAAAAACTTATAGTATACGTATGAATTGAATTACGTCCTTGTTCGAAATATCCACTTCCTATAGTTAAGGTTTGATCAACTACTTGATATTCTCTTCCTACTACTACTTTTCCATTATTTGAAGTATTAGTTGACACTAACGTATATGTTATTGATTCATCTGTATAAGTATTATTATCTACTACTATATTAATATTATATGGCATATTACCATTACTATCATTATTACCTATTACAGTAAAGTTCTTAGTAGCAAATGGTGTACTACTTGGAATAATACTATTTGCAACAAT
>CACZRB010000102.1 GCA_902783555.1 uncultured Erysipelotrichaceae bacterium | reverse complement strand
TACAAAATATTTATCTAAAGTATCTTTATTGCGAACTATCATATCTACATAATCTTCAGAACATCCAAATAATAATAATTTAGTATCCTTATAACTTTCCGATAATTCTACTAAAAAATTAATTAATTTTTCTTCGGTCATATCACTAACAACTAAAGGAATCGTAATCTTACTATATGCAGTCATCCAATATGTATATTTTCCAACTACAATAGTTTTAACTTTATAATGTTCATAAAATGTACGAGATATACTATAAGCCCCTACATCTGTTCCTAATACAACTGGTATAAAATCTTTATTTTCCATAATTCACCATCTCTATATCAATTATATCAAAATTAATGCAAAGAAAAAAGTCAGAATTAAAGTGAGGTTATTGTTTACAAAAAAAAATTCTAGTGTTAAAATTAAAATGAAAAGAACGGAAGACCCCCTAAGGGCCAACCTTATCTTTTCAGATGGATGTTGGCACACCTTATGGTGTGCTTTTTTGATTATCTAAATAATACTACTATTAATATAAATAACAGCGATAATATTACTACTTTGTAAAAACTACTCTGTTTCATATGACCACTCTCCTTTCAAAAATAATCTAGGATTAATTTCTGAAAAGATGAAATCAGCACCAAACTTCCGTTCTAGTTTTTTATTATAAATTTATATTCTTTAAATGTCAATATAAAAAAGCAAGCAATTCCTTTATTTATCTAGAATTGCTTGCAAATTTCAAATATTACAAATTATTAATTTTTACCATGCCATTTAAAATTAACAACTTCTGGAATATCTATTCCATTTTCAATTATATATCTATGATGATACTCTAAAGTATCTTCACATTTTTTTAATAATGCTTCTTTTTTATCACTAGGAGCTTTAGCATATTTTAATACATCCATAATTAAATGGTATCTATCTAATTTATTTAATACTCTCATATCAAAAGGAGTTGTAATTGTTCCTTCTTCTTTATAACCATGAACATGCATATTTTGATTATATCTCTTATAAGTAAGTTCATGAATTAAATGAGGATACCCATGAAAAGCAAAAATAATTGGTTTATCTTTTGTAAATATTTCATTATATTCATCATTAGTAAGTCCATGAGAATGATCTTCATTAGATACTAATTTCATCAAATCAACAACATTTACAACTCTTACCTTAAGTTCAGGAATATTATCATTTAATATTTGAGTTGCTGCCATAACTTCTAAAGTAGGAGTATCTCCTGCACAAGCTAATACAACATCAGGATTATCATCACTAGCCCACTCAAAAATATCAATACCTTTAGCACAATGTTTCTTAGCATCCTCTATAGATAACCATTGTGGTCTTTCATGTTTAGAGGCAACAATTACATTAATATAATTCTTAGTAGATAAAATATGATTAGCACAAGATAAAAGTGTATTGGCATCAAAAGGCAAATAAATTCTAACAGTATTAGCTTTCTTAGTAACTATGTGATTTAAAAAACCAGGATCTTGATGTGTAAAACCATTATGATCTTGTTGCCAACAATGACTAGTTAAAATAATATTTAAAGAGCTAATATCATCACGCCAAGATATTTCATCACACATTTTAAGCCATTTAGCATGTTGACTTACCATTGAATCAATAATTCTAATGAAGGCTTCATAACTATGCATAATACCATGTCTTCCAGTAAGTAAATATCCTTCTAATAAACCTTCACAAACATGTTCAGATAAAACACTATCAATAATCTTACCATCAGGTGATAAATATTCATCACTATCTAGTACTTCAGCATTCCATTTTCGATTAGTAACTTTAAATGCTTCATTAAATCTATTAGATAAAGCTTCATCTGGTCCAAAAATTCTAAAATTATCGTTATTATCTAAAACATCTCTTAAATAACTACCTAATACATACATATCACTTGCATTTACTAAACCATGTCCATCAAATGTTAAGCCATAACTTGTATAATCATGTAATTTTAAATTATGCATAATACTACCGCCATTTGCAATAGGATTAGCACTCATTCTTTTATTACCTTTAGGAGCTAAATCTTTTAAATACTTAACTAATTTTCCATTTTCATCAAATAACTCATCTATTTTATAACTCTTAAGCCATTTTTCTAATATCTTTAAATTATCTACATGTTCAGCATCTACTGGAATTGGAACTTGATGAGACCTAAAACTATTTTCAATATCTAAATTATTAAATGTTTTAACACCAGTCCAACCTTTAGGACTCTTTAAAATAATCATTGGATATATTGGTCTATTAGTATTTTTAGTTTTTTTCGCTCTATTTTTAATATCTTTTATTTCTAAAATAACTTCATCCATAGTTTTAGCCATTTTCTGATGCATAGTTTTAACATCACTACCAGCTACAATATAAGGATGATATCCTAAACCTTCAAAATATTTTTTTAATTCACTTTCACTAATTCTAGATAAAATAGTAGGATTAGCTATTTTATATCCATTTAAATGTAATATTGGAAGAACTACCCCATCTGTTAAAGGATTTATTAACTTATTAATCTGCCAAGATGCAGCAAGTGGTCCAGTTTCAGCTTCCCCATCTCCAACTACACAAGCTGCTATTAATGAAGGATTATCTAAAATAGCTCCATAAGCATGTGCAAGACTATAACCTAGTTCTCCTCCTTCATTTATACTACCAGGAACTTCAGGTGCTACATGACTAGGAGTTCCCCCTGGAAAACTAAATCTTTTACAAAGCTTTTTTAATCCTTCTTCATCTTCAGTAATTTCAGGATAAAGTTCACTATAAGTTCCCTCTAAATATGCATTTGAAATCATAGCTTGTCCACTATGACCAGGTCCAGAAACATAAATCATATTTAAATCATATTTGTTAATAACTCTATTTAAATGAACATAAATAAAATTTTGCCCAGGAGCACTTCCCCAATGACCTACTAATTTTTTCTTAATATCATCTAATGTTAATTCTCTTTTTAAAAGTGGATTATCCTTTAAATATATTTGAGCACATGATAAATAATTAAGTACCCTAAAATACTCATCTATTTTTCTAAGTTCATCATTCACTTTAGCATCACCCTTTATTATTAACACTATTATACACTATTTTTATAATATTTCATATCAAAAATTGTCATTTTTATAAGTACCATTAATATTAATTATTTTATTATTATTTTTAAAGTGATATACTAATTACGATGTATTATGAAAAAAATAAAGATAACTAAGTTTAAACTATCTACAAATTTAAAATGTCCTAAATGTAAAAAGAAAAATGTTACTCAAGCATTATTTTGTTATAAATGTGGATATCGATTTAAAGAACCTGAAATAAAAGAAGCTAAAGAAAATGGCTTAGCTGTTTATATTAAAATGTTCTTTGATTGGACTGATAAATTTAAATTTACTGACTGGAAAATATGGAAGATTGCCTCAATATTATTTATTATTTATACTGGTATCAGATATGTTTATTTAAATGGTTATCATTTAAAACTTGAAAAAAGTAATGATTATGTTTATACATATAATAAAGATGCTAATGAATACTATCTATATTTAAATAATGATAGTAATAATATTAAATTATATGTTCCCCATGAAGCAAAACAATTATATGTATACCATTATAATGAAAATAATGAAGTAATTGATAAAAAAGTATTTCAAAATTTAAATAATATTGTTTTAAGTGCTGATAATGATAACAATCATTACTATATCTTAGCTTTAAATGAAAAAGAAAATAAATCTAATGAAGTAATTAAAGTTCTAACTTATAGTAATATAAATGAGGTGAATAATAATGAATAAGTGTTATTGTATTCACTGTGGAATAAGAAATGATTCTGTTAGAAAAAGATGTATTAAATGTAATAAATTACTTAGACCAATTGATGAATCATATGTAAATTTAGTTAAAGATGAATGTATTGGTAAAACTCGCGATGAACTATTTGAAAAAGGTTTAAAATTAACTGAAAAAATCGTTAAATCACATTTATACTCTACTGTTTTATTAGTAACAGTTGTAGCAAGTACAATTATTCCTCAAGTTATTGTAAATAATAACAATAATATAGTAGAAGAAAATATTGTTAATGAAAGACCAGTACTTGTTGATAATTTACCAGTAGAAATTCCCGTAGTTGAAATAATTGAAGAGCCTACTACCACTACTACAACTACTACCACTACTAAAGCTTCAAATAATCAAGAAACCACTACTACTACCACCACTACTACAACTAGTCAAAGAACAACAACTACAACAACTACCACTACAACTACTACCAAATCCGTAGTAATTCCTCCCGCTAATATTAATTTAAATAGTTCAAATGGTGGAACACTTGCAGTTTTAGATGCTGTTATGCGTAATGATAATTCAATTAATAATAAAGTTAAATATACTGCTAACTTTAGTGATAGTCAAAGAATGGTAAATGGTTACTTACAATGTTACCAAGCCTATAATTCTAGTGGAACAGTAGTTGATTCACTAACTAATAAAATGGGGTCATTTGATATAAGTAAATACTACGCTAGAATATATAACCTTAATTTACCTTCTCTTACTTTAGAAAATGATGCTGCTATTAAAAGTGCCTTAAACGTTGAATGTTACTATGGAAGTGTTGGTGAAAGCGTACCACTTGTTCAAGAATCATTAGATGCTGGTCTAACAAGTATTGCAGCTTACTATGTTCAAATAAATCCATGTAAAGATGATGAATGTTCAAATGTTAATACTCCAAGTAAAGAGACATCACGTAATATTTTTGTTATATTACTTGCTAAAAGAAATAATAAATGGTACTACATAACTACATCAACCCATGTTCCAAAAGATATAACTTATACAGATTCTGATTTTTCATATTATGTTTTAGGAAACTATTACACTTACGCACAAGCTAAAAGCAAGTTTAATTTTTAAAGCGCTATTATCTTAGCGTTTTTTCGTTTTTATGTTATACTGATAATAGAGGTTAGTATGAAAAAAATAAGTAATGATTCTAAAATAGATTTTATGCATTTTATTATAAAACTAATAATTATTGGCATAATACTATTCACTATAATTCAGTTAACTGCAGGATATATTATAGGTATTATCTATCCAGATTTAGTAGAAAATGCTAGCGATTATTTAAATGATTCAATGGGTCATTCTTATTGTGGAACCTTCTTTATCACAATGCTTATAAGTAAAAGTTTTAAATCTATTGCCGCTTATAACACATTTATGGATAAAACTATTATCCCTTCACCATATAATTATATACTACAAGGCATATCTATTATTAATATTATAATTATTTTAATACTGATATATAAAATTTTTAAAAGCGCTAAAAATAAAGAATTATATAAAAAAAATACCCCTACTTTCATTATCATTTTAGGTGTTCTATATCTTATTAATAATATAATTGCTGAATTAAGTTACTTAGAAATTAAGTATTTAAAAGAATATGCTACGGGATTTTATGCAACTACTTCTTATTATCCCCAAATTTATCATATATTTGCAATACCAGTAATTATTATATCAGCTGGTCTAATATTTAAACATTATGAACTTAACCTAACAAAAGATAATACTAAAAAAATTGATACCTTTATAAAAGTATTAAATATATTAATAATTAGTATCTCTTCTATATTTATTACTTATCGTTTAGGAATAAGAACTTATGAATTAATTAGTACTATTTTAAATAAACATATTAGTATTAGATTACCATTTTATGGATATATGATGGATTTACCATACGAATATGCTTTAAATCAAAGTGGATATTTAAAATTAGTAATACTAAGATATATAAAAGATTTACCATCATTTATTGCATCATTTATTTCGGTAATTTTATTTAGCAAAATTCTTTTATCTTGCATCCACAATCATATTAATACTAAGGAAAACATCAAACGAATAAATATATCATTAATCTGCCTATTAATTGCATCAATTGTATTAAATGTTTTAGGTTTATATGAAATAAATATTTTACACCAATACTTTACTGAACCATATAAATCAGCAGTTTATACAATCGCTATACGTTCATTTTGTGAACCATTATTATATGGTCTTATATTATATTTATTTAAAGTATTTATTAAAACTTTACCAAAAGAAAACTAATAACTTAATGTTACTAGTTTTTTATTATAAAAAAAATGGTCGAGGAGACAGGATTCGAACCTGCGACCCCCTGGTCCCAAACCAGGTGCACTACCAAACTGTGCTACTCCTCGATAATATGGTACGCCCAGAGGGAGTCGAACCCCCAACCTTTAGATCCGTAGTCTAACGCTCTATCCAATTGAGCTATGGGCGCATAACTTGCCTCTTTTGGCTAATTACTCAAATATTATAACACAAATTTTAAAAAAATAAAGACTTTTTTTATAAAACTTGTTATAATTATTATGGTGAGACTATGTTAAACAATATATCAGCAATAAATATTATATTTGAAAATGGAGATAATATCTTAATAAATAGTGATGAATTAAAAGATTTTTGCATTTCTAACATTGATGAAAACGGAGAAGAAATCCCTTATGAACCAACTCTAATTCATAATAAATTATATGCTAATTTTATGCTTTTAAATATTAATAATCATTTAGCTGATATAAACAAGTTAAACAGATTAAAAAGTAAAAATGATATTACTGAAATAATGATAATATTTAAAAATAATAAGTACTTAAATTTTACCGTAGCAACTAATGCCAATCCATTTGCAAGTTACTATAATAATGATTATGAATATATATATGAAGATGAAAATTCTTTAGGATTATTACTTTCAGAATATAATATCAAATATAAAAATAATTTATTCATTTAAAAAAGGCTATAGCCTTTTTTATTTTATTTTATTTTAAAATTAATATTTGGATTTTTAAGTGGTCTTCTCTGATAACCAATACCTTCTTTAGGTTCATATCTAAATAAATCATCACACCCAATTAAGAAATTAAAATAATCATCATAATCATAATCAGTATTATAATCAACTTTACCTAATAATTCATAATATAAACCATTACGAAAAGACAAAACAAAGCCATCAAAATATTTTTTTACATTTGATTCAGTAAAAGGAACCCATCCTCTACTTAATATATCATTAGCAACTTTGCATCTTTCTTTATTAGATAGCATATAAATACCAGGATTACATGGTTTTAAATATGGAACACCAAGTTTAGTAAGCATATTATCACTATCTTGTTTAAAAAATTGACTATAACTTAAATCCATTAAATATCTATTTCCTTGACACTCTAAAACATTAAAAAAATGATATCCACTATTATCTCCATATATATTTGCATCTTCATTAAATGCTGGAGATATTTTAATTATGTCGCATTTAATACCAAATCTACTACATTCTTCTTTTACATAATGACTTATAATTTCACACATATTAGTTAAATTAATTTGATCTATATTAATTGAATTATTTATATTTAAAACGTTATTTGTATAATTAGTATAATCTTTAATAATCCTATTTCTTACATTAGTAGTAATAAAATCTAATAATGTATCTATAGAATAAACATCAAGAAAAGAATCTATTTTATAATTTTGAGAATTAGAACTATATTGTATACCATTAACTTTACTTTCACATTCAACTAAAATATCTAAAATCTTTTTATAAAAGAAAGAAAAATTATTATTTTTATAAAAATAAACTGAATATTCTTTAACTTTTTGATACATATCTTCTAAGATTTTAAATTGTTCTATAGTTGAAGAATTAGCAAGTTTTATTTTAGCATCTTTTAAATACTCAAATAATTCTTTATACAATAAAAGAGTTTTTTTACTCAATAAAAGATTTAAATTCATAATAATCCCCCTTTTTTGTTATTTGATATAATAACACAATTATAATAATTTAGCAAATAAAAACCGAACACATCACATGTTCGGGCAATAATTCCATGGTGGCTTCAGCGGGAATTGAACCAGCGACACAAGGATTTTCAGTCCTCTGCTCTACCGACTGAGCTATGAAGCCAAATGGCGGTTCGTACGGGATTTGAACCCGTGATCT
>CACZRB010000101.1 GCA_902783555.1 uncultured Erysipelotrichaceae bacterium | reverse complement strand
TTCCATCTTTTCTATTCATTATTATTCCATCCTTTACATACATCTATCCATTTTACATAATTTGAATATTTCTCTAATTCTTTTATAGTTAGTTTAATGGCACTATTATGTGATCCACAAGCTGGATATACATATTCAAATCTTTTTAAAGATTCATCTAAATATACTTTAACATTATCATTTACAGCAAATGGGCAAACGCCTCCAACTTCATGACCAGTTAAAGGTTCAACTTCATTAAATTCTAACATTTTAGCTTTGGTATTAAATTCATGTTTGTATTTAGAATTATCTATTTTAGCGTCACCAGCTACAACAATAATTATAACTTCATCATTTATCTTAAAAGATAGGGATTTAGCTATTTCACATTCTGAGCAATTTAGTGCATGAGCAGCTTCGGCTACAGTAGCAGATGATTCATTAAGCTCAATAATTTTATCTTCTATATCATATTTTTTAAAATATTCTTTTACTTTTATTAATGACATTTTTATCCTCCTATTAATAATTATAAAAAAATTTGTACTTTTTAACAAGTAATATGGTATAATACTGCTGTTAATGAGTGGAGGGATAGTATGAAAGTTTATAAAAAGCAATTACCTAAGAATGTAAGAAAAATGTTTGCTTATGAAAAAGGTGTTAAAGTAAAAGTATTAAATAGTTTATATTTTGGTAAGAAAAATAAGAAGTCTAAATAAAACTTCTTTTTATTTGCTGATTTTAATGAAATTTATTTCTTATTTATAATTTTATCGTACTTAAAATGTAAGGATGATATATATGAATTTGGAAAAATTTGGTAATTTTATTAAAGAATTAAGAAAAGAGAAAGGATTAAAGCAAGAAGAGTTAGCAGAAGAATTAAATGTTCATAGAACTACTGTTGTTAAATGGGAACAAGGTAAATCTTTACCACTTAATGATACTTTAGTAATTCTTAGTAAGTATTTTAATGTTACAGTTGATGAGCTTTTAGCTGGTGGTAGAATTAATGATGAAGCTACAATTGAGGAAAAGAATAAAGTTACTTTATCTTTATTAAAATCTAGAAGAAAAAGTATAAGAATTTCAATGTATTTTGCTATTATTACTTTTATATTATTTATTATATTTTTAATTTATTATTTCTTTACTACTTATAATTCTATTCATGTGTATTTATTATCTGGATATAATGATAATATAAAAACTAAACAAAGTTTATTAATTGTTTCTAATGATAAAGTTTATCTTAGAATAGGAAATATATATAATAATGCTAATGAACTTGTAGAAGTTAAAAGTATTTCATTATATGTTGATGAGGAATATAATACTAAATTATTATTTAATGGAGATCCTAATGAATTATTGATTGAAAAAAGGAAAAATATGGAAATATTTTATATTAATAAATTAAAGAAAAGATATAATAATTTATATTTAATAGTTGAATATGATAATAAAGAAGAAATAATTAAGTTAGAAGCAGTTAAAGATTTTGAAAATAAAAGTTTAATTCAGTTATTATTTAGAAATACTAATGAAAATTATATTGAAAATAATTTTGAGATTAAATTAAGTGATAAGTTTGTATATGATGATGCAACAGATGCATATAAGTTAAAAGACGGAAATGTTGAAATAGAGTGTTTTGATGATAGTTTTATATGTAGAGTTTTTGTAGAAAACAATAAAACTATTATTAAGTATGAATTTGATAGATATGCAAATAGATTGTATTATCAAATTGTTGAAGATAATTTGATTATTAAAAAAATAAACATTGGATTTAATTCTAAACTTAATAAAAATGAGCAAAAAATTTATAAAGATTTTAAAGAAAAAATCTTAGATAAATACTTGAGTTGAAGGCGATGTGAATTGCTTTCACTTTTCTTTTTGACTAATTTAAGCTATGCTGAATTTGGAAAGGAGAAGTAATGAGAAAATTGGTAGTAATTTTCATTAGCATATTTACTATTACCAATATAACTTTATTAAATGTTAATGCTGATGAAGAAATATACTATACAAATGCCAATAATGTTAGCATGACGGAAGATGAGTATAACTATTTTGTGGAAATGTTTTCAGAAGAATATCCAAGTCTGGTTACAACTGAAGTGTATAATAGATACTTGGAAAATGGTTATTTTGGGCAGCCTATTGAAAAAGTAGTTTATGATGAAGATCTTGCATTTCAGCAAACCATTACTCCATACGCTGAAATACAAGGTACAGTTCATGAAACTACTGCTAAAAAATTGGTGCTTTCTAAATCATGTACTTCTAGTTTTTGTGCTATTGCAGTTACTTTAACATGGAAGGGGCAACCAAATGTTAAAAGCTGGGATGTTATTGGCGCATTATTGTATGGTAATGTCACTTTAATGGATGATCCAATTACGGATTTGACATACTCTGGAGGAACTATATCTTATAATGATCCATACTTTGTAGGTGGAGGATTTGGAACATCTGTTAAAATGCAGACAAGTACTACTAATATGCGTATATATCAGTCATATGATGTATATGGTTCAGGCACTGTATATGCAAGCTATCAACATGCTACAACTAGTATAAGCAAGACTAATAGTAAGAAATATACTGTAGGTTATGGTGGCTATGGTGGTGTATTCCATTTCTATGGTGCTGCTGAAGGTGTATATGATCAAATGGGTGGTGTATATTCAACTATCAATGTTTAGGTATAAAAAAGACTATGAGAAAAATTAAAAAAAGTCCTAAATTTGATAGAGGACCCGCATATTATTATGTTTTAAAAGTAGAACATGAATACTTAACTATATAGTTACAGCGTAGTTAGGTATTGGTCGACAACTATTTCTACTTTTAAATACTTCTTTTTGGATTGGCCGTAGCAAGAGCCTCTTTAACGGCAATGAGGGGCTCTTTTTACGTGCAATCTTTTATTGATAAAGGAATATTAAATGTAATTGTTTTATTGTCCTTATTTATAGCGTTTATCTCTAAATAGAGATTTTCATTAGTATAATTTTTACATAGTCTTTCATTTTGATTATTGACATTAATTGTGACACCTTTTAGATATTCGTCTAAAGTAATATTAGTATTTTTTATATGATTACAAGTACCAATTTTAGTGGTTAAATTATTATTTTTTTCATAAAGACTTGCTTCAATGTGGTTATATATCTCATATTCGTTAGTACCACAATATTCAATATTAGAAATGTAGATAACAGATTTATTATCATTATAAGCAATACTTCCATTTAATTTAAAATCTTCGCAATTAGAAGAGATAGTTTTAAATTCAAAGTTGTCATTATTTTTATGATAAGTACTGATAAAATAAATAGTTAATCCTAATAAAATTATGCCACCTATTATAAATAAGTAATTATAATTTTTCTTTTTTAATGTTATATTTCCTTCTAAAATGTCATTTAAATTTATATTATAATCATTACATATTTGTTTTAAAAGGAGAGTATCAGGAAGGTTTTTACCATTTTCCCATTTAGATACAGCTTGGTATGTGACGCCATATTTATCAGCAAATTCTTTTTGAGTTAAATTATTTTTAGTACGTAGTTCTTTTATTAAAGAACCTATTTTTTCTTGATCCATGTCATCACTTCCTTAATAAAAATTATAACATAATTTTGAATGTATAATGAAAAAATCAGGATAACCCGATTATTTTCTAATTAAATGTACTGGAACGCCATCTTTAAATATTGGTGTTAATTCTCCTTGAATTAAAGGTCTTGCGTATTTTAAGAATTCATCTGTCATTTGATTTGTTTCTAAATTGATCCATTCAATTGGTACTTTCTTTTCAACGTTAGCGATATTATGAATATCGTAAATGTTAGTAGTACATTCATATGGATTATTATTAGTTCTTTCTAGGGTAATCATCATTCCTGTTTGACCATTAGTTGCAGCTTCAACAGCTTTCATTCCAACTGCTTCTGCTTCATTAATGTCTGTTAAACTTGCTAGGTGAGTAGCAGCTCTTTGAAGGGTTGAAAATTCAATAGCACGTGTTTTTAAACCAGTTTCTTTTTGAACAATATTTGCTAGTGTAGCAGCACATCCTGATAATTGTTTATGTCCAAAAGCATCTACAGCTCTATCATCTGATCCTAGTTCACATACAAATTTACCATCTGAAGTTTGAATTCCTTCACTTACTGCTATTACAATGCTTGATTTAGTTTTGGCCATTTCTTTGATGTTATCTAAAAATTTATTTAGATCAAATGTAGTTTCTGGTAAATATATTGCATCTACACCTTCACATGTTTCATCTTTAGCAAGAGAAGCTGCAGCAGTTAACCAACCAGCATGTCTACCCATTATTTCAACTATACATACAGTTAATCTACTTTTACCGAATGATGCATTATCTCTAATTATTTCTTTTAGAGATGTAGCAATATATTTTGCAGCTGAACCATAACCAGGGCAGTGATCAGTTATTGGTAAATCGTTATCTATTGTTTTAGGAACGCCCATAAATTTTTGGGGTTTATTATGAGATGCTGCATAATCAGATAACATTTTGATAGTATCCATAGAATCATTTCCACCAGTATAAAGTAAGCAATCAATTTCCCATTTTTCTAATATATTAAATATTTTTTCGTAAGTTTCTTCATTTCCTTCAATTTTAGGTAATTTATATCTACATGATCCTAAAAAAGCAGATGGAGTTCTTTTTAATAATTCATAATTATTATCATCATTTAGATAATCATCTAAATCAATGATATCTTCATTTAAAAATCCTTCTATTCCATGAACCATCCCATAAACATGCTCATAACCTAATTCTTTTGCTTTTTTATATACACCTGCAATACTTGAATTTATTACTGCAGTAGGGCCACCTGATTGGCCAACAATTATATTTTTCATAAAATCCTCACTTTCAAAAAATATTATAGCACACCTGTATATAATTAATATATTTTATTAATTAATTATTAAAAAATAAAAATTTAATGTTATAATTAAATTAATATAATGAAGGGAGGTAAGTGATGCAAAAGTTTTTGGTAGCTATTGTGGGAGTTATATTTTTAGCAGTTGGTGTTTTTATGTATATTAGAAATAACAATTTAGTTAAAAACTGCACTGTAGAAACAGAAGCTACAGTAGTTGATATGAAACAAGATTTTAATACAGATGGTGATGGTTCTACATATATGTATACTCCAATTTTGGAATATAAAGTAGGAGAAGATACTATTAGAGTAACAATGGATAAGAGTTCAAGTACTCCAGCATATAATATTGATGAAAAGATTACGGTTTTATATAATCCAAATAAAGTAAAAGAATTTATTGTTAAAGGCGAAAAATCATCTAGTATATTTAGTATTGTATTTATAGCATTAGGTGTATTTGTTACTGGTTATGGTATTACAGTAGCATTAAAGAAAAATTAATTAAGGAGTAAAGTTAATGTTAGTAAAAATTAGAGATTTTATAAGAAAATATAAACAGCTTACTTTTTTCTTTGGTTTAGCAATTGTAGGTGCAGTATTTATTTTTGCCGCTGTTTTATCTTTTTCTAAACCTAAAGTTGAAGGTATTGAAGTTGAAGCAACTATAGTTGATATTATAAAAGAAGATATGGGAACTAATGCAGATGGATATACAGAATTTTCTTATACTGTATATGTTGATTATACTGATAAAGATGGTAATGTTCATAATAGAGTTATTTATCCTGTACATGAAGATGATATGGTTGTAGGTAATAAAATTATGGTTGAGTACAATCCTAATAATCCGAGTGAATTAATTGTTAATAATTCATTAATTGCCAACATTTTATTCTTAGTTGTTGGTGTGGCAGCATTAGTTGGTTCTATTATTAAAATAGTTAGTGTTATTAAGAAAAAAGACATTAATGAATTTAATAAGGTAGATATGAATAATATTCCTGCCGAAAAAATTGAAAGTGTTAAAAATAATAAGGAAGAAGAAAAAGAGTATTATTTTCATTTTACAGGTACTGCAAATCAAAGTTATGTATTAGAAACTTTAGATAGAAATCCTGTATATGAAGCAAGATGTGATAAGATTGGTATTGTTAGTAAATATAAATTTACTTTTATTAATCATTTAACTGGAAAAGAAACAGAACATCTTGTATCTCATGTATTATCAGAATCATTTGATAGTTTTGTAACAAGTTCTAAATTTAAAATTGATGATGTAAATGTATGGGATATTTTAGGTAAAGAAGGATATTCATTAGATCCACATTTTAATGGGGTTAAGTCATATTTTGATATATATCGTTATGGTATTAAAGTTGCTAAAATAGAACTTGCTGGTACAAAAGCATATAAAGATGGTGCTAGTAAACTATTAGGTGATGTACCAATTCAAGGCATGTTTAAAGTATATGCTAAAGAAAGTGATATTGATATGGTCTTTCTTTGTGCATTTATATTATCTAAGGTTGAATTATTTTAATATTAAAGAAACTAGATTTTTAGTTTCTTTTTATTTATGTTTTGTTAATATTTATTTTAAACTCTATTAACGCTGTGGGTGCAATTATAATGTTTTATATTATAATTGATATGTGAGGTGTAAAATGGATCAAGAAAAAATAGGTAAGTTTATACTAAAACTTCGTAAAGATAAAAAAATGACTCAACAAGAACTTGCAGATAAATTAAATGTAACAGATAGAGCTGTGTCTCATTGGGAAAATGGTAGAAGTATTCCTGATATATCCTTGTTTAAGCCATTATGTGAAATATTTGATATAACAGTTAATGAATTAATAAGTGGTGAAAAATTAAGTGGAGATAAATTAATTAAGCAAAGTGATGATAATTTAATAAATACATTAAATGATAATAATAAGCAAAAGAAGAATTCTAAGAAGATAATAATAATTCTTTTAATTAGTGTTGCTTTGTTATTAGTTGTAGTAATATTAGGAATAAATAATAGATATCCCAAAATAGATTTATTTAATTTTACAATAGAGCTTTCAGATTCTGAAAAAACATATAAATTAGAAAAGCAATTAAGAGTAGAGAAAAGAGATGTTTATTATTATGGTTTAGATTTTGCTATTTTTTGTGAAAAGAATGAAAAGTGTTATGAAGTAAAAGATGCTTTAAAACATAATCAAATAGCTTTAGATGAATTTCAAAAATTTTTAGAAAAACAAGCTGAATATGAGAATTATAAAATTATGAGATTATATGATGGGGGAACATCTATCTATTCAAAAGGTGGTATGCAAATAATGTTTTGTAATACTATTGATGGTAATAAAGATGTTTATATTGGAAATTCATCAATGGTTGATAATTTACATGGGGAATATTGTGGACATAAAAGAGATAAAGATGAAAGCTATATTAGAACATATAAAGTATTAAGTTTAAAAATAAATAATAAGAATAAAGAATATAATGATGTTTTACTTGAAGATATTAATGGTATAACAGATGAAGTTATTATAAATAATTCATTTAACATTGTGCCAGGACATGCATATTATTTTTCATTCTTAACTTTTGATAAATTTGAAGATAGTGTTTTAAATATTTTTAATAATTCAACATTATTAGAAGTTAAAGAAGCAGGTGTTGATAAAAGAGATTGGATTAATGAAGAAATAATTGTAAATGAAGATTTAGATAATGGTTCAGAACTAAATGAACTTGAACGTGTTAGAATGGATATTATTGATGGAACGTTAACAAAAACTGGTGCTAAAATTAAAATAACAGATTTTAGTGGTAATAAGTATACTTATGGTAGTTTTTACAGATTAGATATTTATAAGAATGGGAAATGGGAAGAATTGGAAAATAATTGTTCTAATAATAATTGTGCTTGGGATTTAGTTGCTTATGGGCCAGATAAATATGGACACTTAATACTAACCTTAAACTGGAAACATTTATATGGTGAATTAAATAATGGTAGGTATCGTATTGTAAAATATGCATTAAGAAATGATGAAGAGTGTTCAGAGAAAAAGTGTAATAAATATTATTTTTCGGTAGTATTTGATATTGAATAATTGTAAGTTCAAAGAATAATATTTCAAAATAGGCTTTATTGTAATTATTTCATTACTCTACGATTAGTTTGTGTTAATAGCTTCATAATTATATTATAATGTCTTCGAAAGTGAGTGATAAAAATGAATCAAGTAAAAGTTGGAGAATTTATTAAAAAACTTCGTAAGGAAAAGGAAATGACCCAGCAAGAATTGGCTAATAAAATAGGTGTAACTGATCGAGCAATTAGTAAATGGGAAAATGGTAGGGGGATGCCAGATGTTTCCATAATGAAAGATTTATGCACTATTTTAGATATTTCTTTAAATGAATTATTTAATGGAGAAAAAACAAGTAGTGATGATGGTTTGATTAATTATCTAAAAGAAGAAAAAAAGAAAAGGAATAGAAAGTTAATTATTTCGTTAGTAGTTATTTTAATAATTATAATAGTAGCAACTTTACTAATATTTTTTGTTAATAATTATAATAAAGTAAACGCTTATATATTAAATGGGGTAAGTGATAATTTTGAATATCATGATGATTTAGTTATATTATCTAATATAAAAAATATTAATAAAACGGGAAGGTTAGATATTAAAAATAAGAATATTAAGTCTTCTGATGTGAAATGTCTTACTTTAAAATCTAAAGATAGAATTATATCAGGATATTGTGGGAATATTTCAGGAGGTATTAGTTATGAAGAAAATGGTTATGATGAATACTTTCCAGATGAGGTAAAAAATAATATTAATGAGTGGTATATAGAAGTTAGTTATATTCAAGATGATGTAGAAAAAAAGGAAATAATTAAATTAAATGCTAAACATATTTTAACTAATAGTAAATTATTTTATAAAAAAGCGGAACCTATTTCTGATGGGGAAGATGTTAGAGTTGATTTAGAAGAGCGAGAAAAAAATTTAGAGTATATTTGGAATGAACTTCTAAATAATCGTGGTTTTAAAGATGATGATGTCTTTGATATTAATGGTAATCCTAAAAAAGGTATTCTTTTAAATAAAACGGTAGGAGATAAACGTATCAAATATCATCATAATACTTATATGTTTGAAATTAGTGATAAAAATAAGAATCATATGTATGCAAATCTTGTAAATCAGTTTGTTAGTTATAATGATGGTAATGGTAAGGGTTATGAATATGATATTTTAAAAAATCAAGTAATAAAATGTAATGGTAAAAGGTGTAATAAGATAGATAGTGAATCAGAAAAAATAATTCAAGAGTATAAAGCTTTAATATTTAAGGAGTTTGATGGATTATTAAATTTTAATCCAAATGCTAAGTATATTGATCCTGATGAAGAAGCTGATATGTAGTATTATTATTTTAGCATTATGTGGTATTATTTACTATCTATTTTTTACGAGAGATGGTTCAATTAGAATGGGACTACTACTTTCTGGATATAATCCATTTGTATCATATGAAAATATTGATTATGATAATGATGTTAGTTATTTAAATCCAATTGAGATAAATGGTGAAATTATTTACTTAGAATGTAAAAACTATGGCGTGATAAAAGTTTCAAAATATTATGATTTTGAAGATGAATAAGCGCCTTTACTTGTAATAATTGCTATGTTATGATTAAAACATGGAGGATACTATGAAAAAATTAAATTGTTCATCATGCGGGGCTACCTTAGAAGTAGAAGAAAATAAGGAGTATGCTGTTTGTAAGCATTGTGGGTCTAGGTATAAATTAAATGAAGATTTAAATGTAAATGTAAAGTTAGATGATAATATGAAAGAAGTATTAAATACTGGTTTAGGAACATTTAATCATACATTAAAATTTATGTTTATACCAATAATCATATTTGTTATTATCTTTGGGTTAATAGTTTATTTTGGTTTTATAAATACAAGTAAAAATAAAAATGTAGTAGAAAATAATCAAAAACAAATTGAAGAACAAATTAATACCCGACAGGAAAATGTCAAAAAAGAAATGTTTAATTTTCAATTTATGCATGATAATGGAACAAAATCAGCTTTTTTTCTAGAAAGTACATTAGATGAAATAATACAAAGTAATAAGACTTATGATAGAAAAGTTACTCTTGTTTTTAATGGTAAAGAAGTAATTAATGAATCAGAAATAATAGATATAAAACATTCATTAAAGGGAAATTATGAAGTATCACTTAATTATGATGAAGAAGGATATATTAATAAAATAGTAGTTAATAAAATTAAATAATAATAAAGTGACATGAATGATAAATTATTATATAAAACTTATGCTTTTATTTACAACATATAAAAATCAACTCCTAGCAGTTGATTTTATATGTATTTAAAAGTTCTAAACTATAAAAGTTTGAACATAATTACTCATTGGCACCTGTAGTTACCCATTGTGAAACTACTTATATGCTATCAGTTGCTATAAACAATATACCATAGATCGATAATTTAGTAAATAGTTTGATATGCCATTTAAAACTAATTTTAAAGCTCATATAAGCAAGTTAATAATAAATATGACTAAATATACTTGCTTTTCTTTTTGTTAAAATGATATACATTAAAACGGAAATTTATCCATATAGCC
>CACZRB010000100.1 GCA_902783555.1 uncultured Erysipelotrichaceae bacterium | reverse complement strand
ATTTATCGTACTTGTTTTTTCATTACCTGTTATTTTAGCAAAAAAATACGCATAAGTTATTCCACTTACTACTAGAAATAAGGCTACAATTCCACCTATTATTATCCATTTATTACTCTTCATAAGATTTATCATCTCCTATTGTTATTTATATTGTATAATAATGAATGATTAAACGCAAGTTTTCTTTTTTAAAAAAAATCCAGCATTTTTGTGCTAGAATTATTATCTATTTTACATCTTTAACTTTAATACTATTCCTTGCAACTAATATTCTAATACCATCTTCTGCTAAATTTAATAAACCATTTATTACAAAGAAGAATCCAAGCATTAATATTTGCACTGTTTCATTAAAATAAAGGTTTATACTAGTTAAAAGTCCAAGTAATAAAAACATCGAAAAAGTAACTAAATTAACATAAAACATTCCATTTTCTCTATCATGATAATAATCTAATTTAATTAGTTTAATTATTGCCATAATACCAACCCAACTAGCTAATGTAATACTAAGAACTTTAATTGGATCATAATCTATAAATTTAAATCCACTAACTGCTGCTAACGCACAAGCAATGGCAGTAAAGATATCTTCATAATCTCCATTTTTGCTTTTAACAATTATAACTTCAATTATTTTTATTAGTGCATAGATTGAAAATACTACATATAGTAAAGTATTAGGTGCCATAAATCCTAAAAATGGCACTATGAGCATAATTATACCCATTAATACTAATATAAATGATACAATAATATTAGTCTTATCTCTTAACTTAATTTCCCTTTTTTTTCTAAACATTCTATACTCACCTAATATAATAATAAGTTATTACTTGAACTTTGTCAAATGTTTAATTTTAAAAGTTTTAAAAACATAAAACCCCAATTTTATTGCTAAATAATATAATTTATTATAGAATTATATTAAGAAAGGAGTTTACTTATGGAATTTGGATATATTTTAGTTATCATTATTGCAATTATTCTTCTTAAATCTATCAGACAAATTAATGAATATGAAAGAGGAGTTAAATTACGTTTTGGTAAATTTAAATCAATTATGCAACCAGGATGGAGATTAGTTTTACCTATTATTGATTCAATGAAAAAAGTCGATATTAGAACTAAAGCTGTAGATGTTCCAGAACAAGATGCAATTACCAAAGATAATGTAACAATTCGCATTAATGCAGTTTTATACTATAAAATATTTGATGCATCTAAAGTAGTTCTAGCAGTTGAAAACTATGGATTTGCTGTATCTCAACTTGCTCAAACAACTATGCGTAATGCTGTAGGTGCTGTATCTTTAGATGAATTACTTGCTGAAAGAGATAAGATATCTACAGAAATATGCAAAATAATTGATGAAGCAACTGATCCTTGGGGAATTAAAGTTGAAAATGTTGAACTTAAAGATATTAAACTTCCTGAAGAAATGCAAAGAGTTATTGCTAAAGTTGCTGAAGCCGAAAGAGAAAAAGCTGCAGTTATAACTAAAGCTGAAGGTGAAGTTGAAGCTAGTGAAAACTTAGCTAAAGCTGCCGAAACTATGGCAAGAACACCTGGCGCTCTACATTTAAGAACACTTGCTACTTTAAATGATTTATCATCAGATCAATCAAATACAATTATTTTTGCTGTTCCAATTGAAGTTTTAGAAGCTTTTAAACATGGAAATGCTTCTGAAGCTATTGGTAATATGCTAAAAAAGTAAGTCAATTATAATGACTTACTTTTTTAATTATCAATTATTATACATGATATTAACATCAACTGGGCCATTTATACCATCAACTAAAGCATTATCACAAAGTTGCCAAAATTTATATTTGCCTTTATAACTAGTTTTAGATGTATAATGAGCAAGCCAAATTGTGTTATTACTTGGAAGCCACATATTTTCTAAATAAGTTTTACTTCCATAATTCATACCTTTATATCCTTTAGATTCTACTGTTTTTATAAATGTATTAGCCATTTCTGATAATTCATAAAAACTTATATGATATTGATTAAATTTATTCCAATTTTCCCAGTCAAATGAAATGGGCAAATCTACTTTTTTACCTTCTATTTGTTTTAAAAGCCACTCGGCATTTTCTTTTGCTTTTTGACTGCTTGTAGCATAAGAGAAGAAATATAAACCTACTGGTATTCCAACTCTATTTGCTTCTTTAATATTATGTTCAAATGATTTATCTAAAAAATAATCTCCTTCTCTTCCTTTGGTTCCACCAACTCTAAGAATTACAAATTCAACACCAGCTTCTTTTAATTTATCATAATCTGGATAATCTTGCCATTCAGATAAATCTAAACCTATTTTAGTATTTTCATTCTTATATTCGGCTACAATATCAGAATATTTTTTATATGTTCTAGTTTTACCAGATGAAGATGAAGAAGATGATGATGGTTTATAAACATTTAAAGTAAAATTTTTAGTACTTAAATTACCATATTTATCTTCAGCTTTAAAAACTAAAGGATATTTACCAACTGTATTTAAATCATATTCCCCTTCAATATAACATTTAGGATTACTATCTAAGTTATCTCCACATAAGACGCTTTCTACAATTGTATCTTTACTTCCTACTGAAATACTATAAGCAGAATTAAGCCAAATAAGTGGTGGCGTTTTATCAACTACTTCTACTACAAATGATTGTTTTAACTTAATACCATCATCATTTATATATTCATAATTTATATCTTGTTTGCCTAATTTTAAACTATTAATTGTAAAGTCATTAATTATTTCACCATTTATCGATTCTATAAAGTTAGATACTTTAATATTCTCAGCACTAAATTCAACTGTTAAATCATTTTTATAAGTTATTTCAATAACAGCATTTTTTATCTTTAAATAATTTAAATATCTTTTAAGTCCAAATATTAATCCTACAATTAATATTATTATTCCTAAAACAATTAATAATATTTTTATCTTCTTATTCATACATCACCTAAAATGGCATTTTAAAATTACCACTTTGCATTTTTTTCATCATATCTTTCATTGATTCAAACTGTTTTAATAAACGGTTTACTTCTTCTACACTTCTGCCAGAACCTTTAGCAATTCTCTGTTTACGAGATGCTTTTAAAATATCTGGATGCTTTCTTTCATAAGGAGTCATAGAAAGTACAATTGCCTCAATATGTGCCATATCTTTAGGATTTATTTGAACATTAGATAACCCCATATTACGTGCTCCAGGAAGCATCTTTAAAATATTTTCAAGTGGTCCTAATTTTTTAATTTGATTCATAGTTGTTAAGAAATCTTCCAAGTCAAATTTACCATTTTGCATTTTTTTAGTTAAATTCTTGGCATCTTCTTCATCAATAGCGGCTGTTGCTTTTTCAGCAATAGATAAAATATCACCCATATCTAAAATACGTTCAGCCATTCTTTCAGGATAGAATTCAGTTAATCCATCCATCTTTTCAGAGTCTCCAATAAATTTAATTGGAATATTAGTTAAATGTCTAACTGATAGTGCAACACCACCTTTAGTATCACCATCCATTTTAGTAAGAATTGCACCTGTTAATTTTAACTTATCATTAAATCCATTAATAACATTAATAGCATCTTGACCCATCATGGCATCTATTACCAAAATAATTTCATTAGGATTTAATATTTCACTTAAATCAGATAATTCATTCATTAATTCTTCATCAATGTGAAGTCTACCAGCAGTATCTACAATTATATAATCATTTGCATTTTCTTTTGCATATTCTAGTGCTTCTTTAACGATAGTTCTAGGATCATCTTTTCCTTTAGTAAATACTGGAATATTTAATGATTTCCCCACTTCAACTAGCTGATCAATAGCAGCTGGTCTATAAACATCACATGCTACTAATAATGGTTTTTTACTATTTTTCTTTCGAACTAAATTAGCTATTTTTCCACATGTTGTTGTTTTACCTGAACCTTGTAGTCCAACTAACATTATAATAGTTGGATTTTTACTAGTTTCTAAAGGAATATAATTCTCACCTAAGAGTGCAACTAATTCATCTTTTACTAATTTTATAAATAATTCTTCAGGTTTTAAACTTTTAGATACATCTAAACCTAAAGCTTTTTCTTTAACATTTTTAGTAAATTCTTTTACTACTTCATAATTAACATCAGCTTCTAAAAGCGCTATACGTATTTCTTTAATAGCATCAGAAATATTTTCTTCAGTTATTTTTCCCATACCTTTAATATTTTTTATTGCGTTACTGATTCTATCTCCCATGTATTCAAACATATTTATCACCTATGACTTATTATAAAGCAAAATAAAGAAAAAAAGAAGAGTTACCAGAACTTTTCTTATCTAATTTATTATATAAGGGTAATTTGCTTGGCTTTTGTATATTTACTTTTTTATCTTTGGTTTCATCATAATAAATAACAATTAATAATTAAAACTATAATCCAGTATAAACTGGATTATAGTTTTTCAATTATAGAGCCATTTTTTTCTAAGCATCTAATTAAATCAGCATGATCATATTTATCAAAAATAGCTTGAAATCTATTAGGATTTTGTAAAAACATGTGAGAATGTTTTAAAAATATTTCTTTGTAATTTGAAATGCCAATATCTTTTAAAATATTATAATTAGCTTCTACTATTTTAGGAAATAACTCAATTGATTCTAATGTACTCTTTTTTATATTGTTCTTTAAAGATTCAATTTCTTCTTCTGTAAAACCTAAATTAACTAAATATTCCATTAATTATTACCTCCACCTAATTCACTTAAATGTTTTGCTTTAATAACTAAATCTGTAATATTAGCATCTTTAATAGAGTTTCCATAACTATCAATTACATCTTGTAAATCAATAGTTTTTATATATGGTAGAGAATTTAAAATATAACTAATATTTAATGTACTTTGACCAGCTAGTAATAACTTACTAATAATACCTTCTAATTCACTATGTACCATTTTAAATACATCAGCAGCACCATATATTAAATCTAATTTAATATTATTTTTTCTTAAAATATCTAATGTCTTAGTATATGATACTAAATTGAAATTTTTAACTAAATCTTCTTGTTCTTCTTTAGAAAACTTATCAAAATCGATATTATTATTCTTAAAGAAGTTTATAACTTCAGTATTGTCTACTGAACTAGCTATTTCTTTATTTTCATCAGTATGAACTTCATTTAGGATATTTTCAACTGGCTCAGTATTTCCAAAAAAATCAAAATCTTTATTAAAATCATTTTCATTAGATATTGTATTTTCATCTAAGTTATTATTTAATCTATTAGAAAAAATATCATCTTCATCATTTAATTTAATTTCTTCACTATTACCAAATATATTTTCATATTCACGGTCAATACTATCACTTAAAGCTTTAAAGTCAAAACTATCAAATGAATCATTACTATCATGATCAAATAGATTAACTATATTATTTGATTCATCTTTATATAAATCTTCTTCATGAATTGGTTCAGTTGTTAATTCATCTTCTGTAAATAAGTTAAATTCATTTAATAGGTTTATAGCTGATGTGTTTTCTTCTTCATTTACTTCTTCTTTAGTTGTATCTTCCTTAATTGGTTCTATAGGATTATTAAAATTTAATTCATTATCATTTGAATTGCTTACTTCTTCATTAGTAGTATCATTAAATATGTTGTTGTTTTCAAAAGTAGGTTCATCTACATTTGCTACTTCAAATGGATTAATATCTTCTCTATCTTCTATAGTATTTACAGTATTATTTTCTTCTTCTACTGCTTCTATAACTTCATCATTTTTTTCTTCAATTACTTCATTTTCTTCTTCATTAGTAGTTGTAGGTTCTTCAACATCAGTTATATTTTCATTTTCAGTACTTTCATCTGATTCAATTTGAACGTTATCTTCATCATTTTCAATAGATTCAATAGCGTCAAAAATTGGTTTATCATCTACAATTGGTTCATTTTTAAACTCATAAGATTCAAAACTAGGTTCAATTTCTTTTTCTTCTTCTGCATTAACAACTAAATCATCTGGATGCTCTATAGCAAAAGTCATTATTTTATTAAGTTCTTTATCATAATATTCATGAACTTCATTTAAATCTGCTAATTTAGATTTTTTAATTTCTTTATCCTTTTTTAGACTAATTAGTAAATCTTTTATCATACGGGCTTTTTCAGTGTATTCAGCAATTTTTTCTCTTTGTTTAGCAATTTCTTTTTGCTTTAGCATTATTTGATTATTTATTTCTTTATTACCTGTTTCTAAAATTGCATTTAAATCTTTATTACTAAATCTAGCAGTTAAATCATTTAAATCATTTTCTAAAGAGGCAATCTCATCTTCATAATTCTTAATTTCTTTTTTAGCAGCATCTACATCTGTTTTGTATCCCTTTGCTTCTTCAATTTTATCATCAATCTTATCTTGAACATCAGCAAGAGAGTCCTCTAGTTCAAATTTTCTACTTTCTAAACTGCTTAAAATATAACTTAATTTTTCATTGACTTCTTCTATTAATGTTTTCACACTAAGCCACCTACCTTATTCTTAAAAAATTATACCAAATAAAATAAATAATATCAATAACAAATCATTTGTGATATCATTATTTTAGGTGGTTATCATGAAAAAATACAAAATACATCTATTAGCTTTTATAGTCCCAATATTAATTGTATTATTTGCTCTTTTACTAAATGGCTATTATCCTTTTGGACAAAAAATACTATTAATGTTAGATGGTTATAATCAATATCCTGGATTCTTAAATACCTTTAAAGAAATAGTTTTAAATCATCAAAGTATATTTTATTCTTTTAAAGGAATAACTGGTTTTAACTTATATGCTAGTAGTATTTATTATACGTTTAATATAACTAATATGTTTTTCTTATTATTTAAAACTAGCCATATTATAGATTTTTATACGTTTATAATTATAGTAAAAATGGGATTATGCTCTTTAACAATGTTAGTTTATTTAAATTATTTAAATCCTAAAAAATATAATATCTTATTTAGTATATGTTATTCTTTAACGGCTTATAATTTATTATATTATTTAAATTATATGTGGTTTGATAGCATTATTATGCTCCCTTTAGTTATACTTGGAATTGAAAAAATATTTAAAGAAAATAAATATTATTATTATACTATTACTTTAACCTTATCTATTTTATTTAATTTTTATATGGGATATATGATATGTATTTTTTCTTTATTATATTTTATATATAAATGGATTATTAATAAATGTCCTAAAGATAGATTATTTAAATATATTATTTATTCATTAATATCAGGACTTATTTGTTCTTTTACATTAATACCTGTTATTTTAGAACTATTAAATGGTAAGGGAGAATTATTTGCTAATACTAATTATTTTAAATTTGATTTAGACTTTATAAATGTTTTTTATAAATTAACTATAGGATCATTATTAAATGGAGATTTAGAATATGGTAATCCAAATGTGTATGTAACTATATTTATTTATATAAATGTAGTCTATTATTTTTTAAATAGTAAAATAAAATTAAAAGAAAAAATACTATCTGCTTGCTTACTTGTTTTTTTCTTATTATCTATGAGTTTTAATCTATTAGATTATTTTTGGCAAATGTTACAGATGCCAATTTACTATCCAGTTAGATATGCTTATATATTTGATTTTTATTTAATTACACTTGCTTATAAGAATTATATAAACTCTAATAATTATTCTTTTATTAAATGTTTAATCGTTTTTATAATTATTCTTACTTTATCAATTATTGGATTTATAACTTCTGGTAATTTGCTTGATAAAGTAAATATTCCTGCTAAATTGATTTATTTAGGAGTTACTATTCTATTTTTAGTTTATTACTTATTTATATTAAATAATAAGGATTTTAAAAAATTAATATATGTAGTTATTATAATAGAACTTTCAGTTAATACATTTGTTACTTTTAGAAATAATGGTAATATTAATGAAATAAAAGATTTTAATGAAACTTATAGTGTGAATTATAATGTATTACAAAAACTTGATTTAAATGAATTTAATAAGGTAATTTTCGATAAAAGAACTATAAAAAATAATGGATTATTATTAAATTATAATGATTTAAATTATTTTAGTTCAGTTAGAAATAATAAAGTATTTAATGCGTTAAATAAAGTGTTTGGTATTCTAACAATGGATGGTTGTAACGCCAATTATTATTATAATAATCCTATTACAAATGCTATTTTTAGTATTAAATATTATATTACTAAAGATAAATTAAATATGTATGATTTAAAAGATAGTTATAAAGATTATAATATATATTTAAATAATGATATAACATCAATAGGTTTTATGATAAATAATAGTATTAAAGATTATAAAATTGAAGATGAGTATTTAACAAATATAAATAATTTAATTAAAATAATTAATCAAAATGATAAAAATATTATTAAAGAAATAGAAAGTATTGATAAGAATGTATCTTGTTCAGAATTAAGTTGTATTACTTATGGCTCTGGTAGTTATATTAAGTATGAATATACTGCACAAAAAGATGAAATAATTTTTGTTCAAAATGATTATCCTACAGGAAAAGATAAAACTAAATATGAATTACTAATTAATAATGAAACTTTTGACTATAGTACTCATTATCCAATTAAATTAAAAAAGAAAGATAAAATTGAACTTACTATTAACCCTACAGAAGATTTTAAAGACTATTATTATCATTTATACGTAGTTGATAATACTGAATATGAAAAGTTTATAAATAACATTAATAATAGTATTGAAATTATAAATTACAAAAATGATGCTAATTTTATAGGTAAAATAAATGTTAAAGAAGATGGAATACTTTTTACAACTATTTCTAATGATAATGGTTGGAAAATTTATGTTGATGGTACTGAAACAGAAATAGTGCCTATTTTAGATGGTTTTATTGGTATTGATTTAAAACAAGGTGAACATACTGTTGAATTTAAATATACTCCGCCAGGACTTATTGAAGGATTAATTATATCAAGTGTATCTATAGTAACATTTAGTTTTATAATAATATATAAGAAAAGAAAAGTTTCACATAATTAACTGTGAAACTTTTTTATACACTTATAACGTATGGATTATTTACTGTGCCTGGCTCGTATTCACTTGATGCATTATATGTTGCTTGAACGTTGTAATTGAGAGCAATAGCAGGTCTTAAACCCATTTTATTATCAGGAGTACTACCATTAATTCCATATAATCCATGAATGTCATATTCACTATTTACTGAATAATAATACGATTCAATTGTTACTGCATTTACTCTATTACTAAAAGTTGCTGGCGTCATTGTTCTATAGCCGACTACATAATTATTTGCTTTAGTGCTATTTCTATATATAACATTTTTTGTTAAATAGCCACTTGATGCATTATATATCATACCAGAATACATTAATTCATCAGAAGTTAATAATCCTATTTTATATCCATTTAATGCTCCATTACCATATGTAGTATCATATGCAGTATATTTGCTTATTTTATTATCATTGATACTAGTACCACATTCTAATGATGGTATTCCATTAGCAAATCTATAGCTTCCCATATAATATGTTGCTTCTCTACCAATACCAGAATTAGTTAAATTGTCATAACCACTAGGATTATAATTACTATCAGTAACTACCCTTTTATCTCCACACCATATTACATCGGCAAGTGCTTCTTTTTCGTTATCTGTAAATGTTCCTGATAAATCATACCATGCTTTTAAATTAGTAAGAATAGTATTATCATGGAGATTTTCATGTTCTTTTTCATATGTTGTACTTCCTGGAGTTCCATACATAAAACCTATATGAGCATTATATTGTTCACCTTTTGCTACTGAACTATAATATGTTCCATAATTAGTACCATCATATCTGGCATAAGCTAATGTTTCACCAGTTGCAGTGCAATCTGTTGAATTATAATTATATAAAGTTAGTTTTATTGAACCATCACCAGTTACTCTTACTATCTGCCAGCATTTTCCAGCAAACTGAACATAATTATTCTTTACATTTCCTCTAAAAAAGTAGCTTGTTCCATAATCATCTAATGTTCCAGATAAAACTGCTTCATCTTCTTTATTAATTTGTTTTCCAGGTATGCTTCTTACATTTTCTACTGCATTATTATCTTTTATTGCTTTAAGTAAAGTACCACTTTCTGCATCTAGCCAGTGTGCTGGTGGATCTATAAAGTATACATTACACGTGCCTGATGCACTTATATCTGTTACTTTTACATTCCATTTATTATTTTCCCAGGTAACAAAACCTAAACTATCAATTTCATTTCCACTATTATCAAAGCATTTTACATATCCAAAATATTTACTTTCAGTTGGTAATTCATCAGTATATACTCCGTTTACATATGAAGCTATTATAATATCTTTAGTATCT
>CACZRB010000099.1 GCA_902783555.1 uncultured Erysipelotrichaceae bacterium | reverse complement strand
ATAAATTTATAAATGTTACTTTTTCTCTCGTTGTGCCTTGAGGAAGGCCTGGTATTTTTTTAATATTTCATATCTTTCTTTCCAGTCCTCTAAAGATACTGGTTTCTTATGATGTCCTCTTTTATGATTTATATCGTTCTCTAAATTTCCTTGTTTTCTATATTTTCTTATCCAAGTATTTAATGTATTATTAGGAATATTATATTTTTTTGCTACATTCCTATATCCTCCATATTCCCCAGATATATATGCATTATATACTCTTTTTTTAAATTCTTCAGAATATTTATCAAATTTTTGTCCTTTTGAAGCCATAATAAAATACACCTCCTTTCGGAAGTGTATTTTATCACTTTTATAGAACTGCTCTTTTTATTGATGCCTACTCTAAGGGATGCAGTTCAATATTGCTTTTTTATTATTTAATTAATTTAATAATTTTTTCATATAATTCATCATTAATATCATCAATTGTACGAATACTATTATCTAAACTACAATTAATAACATCATAATTATAGAGTTCTGCTAATTCTAAATATGCTTCCTCGCCTCGTTTTAAATACTCTTCATCCTTTTCAACTTCATCAGGTAATTCTTTTCTTTTCTGTTTTAATATTTTAGCATATTCCAATGGTAAATATAAAAGTATAGTTTTATCTGGTCTTGGTAATTCATTAATATCATATTCAAGTTTATCTATTTTTTCATAAATTTTTAATCTTTCTTCTTTTCTATTTAATAAACCACCACGATGGGCCATATTACTTGTTACATATCTATCAATTATAACTATTTCATTTTCCTCTAACATTTTATTTAAAACAGGTAAATTATATCTTCTATCAGCAGCATATAAATCACAAGCAGCTAAGGGATCAATATTACCTCCCCCTTCAGAAAAAAATGATGAGTTATTTTTTAATAATTCTTTAGTCATAGCAGGTTTACCTAAAAGGCATGCACCTATAATCTTACCAGTAGGACTATCATAATTTGGAAATGAAAATCTTTCTACTTTAATATTTTTATTTAATAGTCTTTCAACTAACTTATTAGTTTGAGTTTCCTTTCCAGAACAATCAGTTCCTTCAATTACAATTAGTTTACCTTTAGACATAATTACCTCCTAGTATAAATTACAAATTTATAATCAATTCCATTTTCATTAATTAGTTCCGATTCCTCTTTTTTATACAATTCTTTATCAAAGACTGGAAAAAAAACATCAGCTGCATCTTCAGCATCAATCTCTGTTAAATATAATTTCTTGCAATATGGCAAAAACAAATCATAAATCTTGCCTCCACCAATAATAAAGCATTCTTCATTTGTATTTTTAACATAGTTTAATATATCATCAATAGTATTAAAAATTATTGCTCCAGCTACTTTATAGTTTTTATTATTAGTTAAAATAATATGTTTCCTATTAGGAAGTAAACCTGGTAAAGATTCAAAGCATTTTCTTCCCATAATAATTGTTTTACCATTAGTAACTTTTTTAAAATACTTTAAATCTTCACTTAAATGCCAAATTAAACTATTATTAATTCCTAATTCATTATTTTTACCAATTGCAGCTATTAAACTTAAATTATCCATTATTGTGCAATTGGGAATCTAATTGGTCCCATATGTTCATATCCTTCTACTTTAATATCAACACAGTCTTTAGAATTATCAAACTTAAAGAAATCATCTATCTCTGGATTAATCCATAATTTAGGCGCTTTAATATCTTCATTTTCATCATACCTTTTAATTTGCTCTTTAATACCATCTACTTGATTAACATAAATATGAGCATCTTTAATACTCCAATCAATTGTACCTGGTTTAAGACCAGTAACCTTAGCAATTAATGATAAAAGTGTAGCGTACTGAGTAACATTAAATGGAAGACCTAGTGGAACATCACAACTTCTCTGATGAACCCACATATTTAAATAACCATCTGTAACATCCCATTCACTACTCCATACACATGATGGTAAAACAGCTGTATCTAAATAATCATTTTGCCATAAAGTCATAACCATTCTTCTATCAGTAGGATTATTCTTTATAGTATCAATTAAATGCTGAGTCATTTGAAACTTATTAACAATATAACCATAAGCAGTTCCAATTGTATGTGCATATTTTTTATCAAATTCACGGACTATATCTTTTTTAACATATTTACCATTTTCCATTACATTTTGGGTAGCATGCCATAAGCCATCTTCATCTATTTCCCATTCATCCCAAATATGAACGTTACGCTCCTGTAGCCATCTAACATCATTACTTTGTGCTTGATAAATCCAAAGCATTTCTAAAATAGCTTGTCTAAAATATAATTGTTTAGTGGCAAGAACTGGAAACTCCTCTTTTAAATCAAAATGTAGATGATATGAAGGTATTTTAATTGTATTTATACCAGTTCTATTTTCAACTTCAACACCTTCATCTAAAATTTTTTTACATAATTTAATATACTCTTTATCCCATTTAGTCATTTTTTTACCTTCTTTCTACTTCTTATATATTGGATGGGCAGATGTTATTTTAAGAACATCTTCTTTTAACTCTTTTAATTTTTCTTCATTATCTCTATTTTCTAAAGCACTAGCAATTATCTTACCAATTTTTCTAAAATCATTAGTATCTAATCCTCTAGTTGTCATTGCAGCTGATCCAAGCCTTAATCCTGATGTTTTAAATGGACTTTCAGTTTCATTAGGTATTGTATTCTTATTTACTGTAATATTAATTTTATCAAGTAAACTTTCTGCTTCCTTACCAGTAATTCCATATTTACTCTTAACATCAATTAGCATTAAATGATTATCAGTTCCACCAGAAATAACTCTAATACCTTCCTCACTTAAACTTTCAGCTAACGCTCGCGCATTTTTTACTACATTAACAATATAATCTGTAAATTCTGGTTCCAAGCTTTCAGTAAAACATTGAGCTTTTGCTGCTATTACATGCATTAATGGCCCACCTTGAATACCAGGAAATATCGCTTTATTTATTTTTGAAGCAATTTCTTCATTATTTGTTAATATTAATCCTCCTCTTGGGCCTCTTAAGGTTTTATGAGTCGTTGTAGTAACTACATCAGCATAAGGAATTGGAGATGGATGATTGCCTGTTGCAACTAACCCGGCAATGTGAGCCATATCAACCATAAGATAAGCACCTACTTCATCTGCAATATCCCTAAATCTTTTAAAATCAATTATTCTTGAATATGCAGAAGCACCAGCAATTATCATTTTAGGTTTATATTTTAATGCAAGTTCACGGACACTCTCATAATCAATCATTTCTGTTTTAGAATCAACTGTATAACTAACTATATTATAATCAATTCCACTAAAATTCATAGGATGTCCATGTGTCAAATGTCCACCATTAGATAAATCCATTCCCATTACAGTATCACCAGTATTAAGTAGTGCTTTATATACAGCCATATTAGCACTTGAACCAGAATGTGGTTGAACATTAGCATATTTGCATTTGAATAACTTGCAAGCATAATCAATTGCAGTTTGTTCAATTATATCAATATATTCACAACCTCCATAATATTTTTTACCAGGATAACCTTCAGCATACTTGTTAGTTAAAATACTACCTTGCAATTTTAAAATATCTTTAGAAACATAATTTTCACTAGCAATAAGTTCAATATTATTTTCCTGTCTTTGTGCTTCATCTTTTAGTGCTTTCGCTATTTTTCTATTCATCAAACAATCCTCCTCCTTTTTTGATATGTGAATAACTCTTATCAGTAGCAATTCTACCCCTTTGTGTTCTTTTAATAAAGCCTTCTTGCATTAAATATGGTTCAACTACATCCTCCAAAGTTGATACTTCTTCCCCAATTGATGATGCAATAGTTTCAACTCCAACTGGACCACCATTAAATTTCGTAATTAAACTTTCTAAATATTCAATATCTACTTGATCTAAACCATATTTATCTACTTTTAATCTATCCAAGGATTTTAAGGTTGTTTCCTTAGTAATTTCCACTTCACCTGCTACCTGAGCAAAATCTCTCACCCTTTTAAATAATCTATTAGCTATTCTTGGGGTCTTACGACTTCTCTCAGCAAGTTCTAAAGCAGCATCATCAGCAATTGGCATTTCTAATACTCTACTAGTTCTTTTTACAATTTCTTTTAGTTCATCAGTTGAATAATAATTTAGTTTTGATACAATTCCAAATCTGTCACGAAGTGGTGCTGATATATCACCTGCTCTCGTTGTTGCACCAACTAAAGTAAATGGTGGAAGCTCTATTTTAATACTTCTACTTGAACCTTCCTGACCTACAACAATATCCAGTTCAAAATCTTCCATCGCTGGATACAATATTTCTTCAATAAATTTAGGAATGCGATGTATTTCGTCAATGAATAATACATCACCAGGTTCTAATGTTGATAATACTGCTGCTAAATCACCACTTTTTTCTAAAGCTGGACCAGTAGTTGTTTTTATATTTGTTCCAAGCTCATTAGCAATAATATGTGCAAGAGTTGTTTTTCCAAGTCCTGGTGGACCATATAATAAAACATGATCTAATGATTCACCTCTTATTTTTGCTGCTTCAACAAATACTCTAATATTTTCTTTTACTTCGTCTTGCCCAATATATTCATTTAATTTTTGGGGTCTAATATTATCATCTACAATATCACTTTCTTGCTTTTCCCCAGATATAATTCTTTCTTTCTTTTCCATATTAAACCTCCTTACTACTAATTAATAATTCTTTTCTTTTTGCTTTTTCAAGTTCCTTTAAACTCTTTTGGGGTGTAGGTAAGTCTTCAGGCATTGTTCCACCTGCTTCTTTAATTGCTTTTCTAACTATTTTGCCTATTCTATTGTGAGTTTTAACTGCATTTGTTTCTCCTTTAATATTTTCTTTTTTTAGTTTTGCATCTGTTTGAACAATACGAAATAAATTATCAGCTAATTCTTCACTACCCATATTATCTAAAATATCTTCCCTATATCTTAAACCCTTTCTTTTAGCAATATCATCAGCAGTTTCGCCATTATATAATCCTTTATAGCCTGCATTATGAAAATTATCAAAGTTTTTAACTCCCACTTTTTTAGCAGTCTGATTTAAAGAATAGTTTCCCTTTCTTGTTAGATTCCTTTGGTAAAATCTTTTTTCATCTTCAGAAAGTAAACTATATTCTTTCTCCGTTAACTCTTGCTTTCTGGTTTGAATTGCAAAATAAGTTTGACCTAAAGCTACAACTTCTTTATTTGGATCTGCGTTTTGCAAAATTAGATAGCATGCGTATCTAGTTAATTTATAATCATTTAATTTTCTTTTAGCATTTGATCCAATTTCGACCATAACGGCCGTCTGGGCGAAATGGTCAGAAATTCTTTGTAAACTATTTTCACAGGCAATCATTGCTTTATTTATTACAGGGGTAAATTTTCTATATTCACTGTATTCAAGTACCTTACTTAACTCTCTTGCATACCAAAATTCATTACCAAATTCATCAAGATGTTTAATATTTTCAAATATCGTTTCATTATATTTTTCTATTTTATTCATTTCAAAACCCTCCCATTTTATTTTTTTATTTAAGCATTAGTTTTAATGCTTCTTTAATTTGATTTTCAATTGTTAAACTGTGATCAACTTTAGGTAAGACTCTCTTAATATCAATAGTTTTATAACCTAAGTTTTCTAATACTTCAACAAGTTCATCAGTAGTATTATCACTTTCAATTTCAATTGAACCAAGTTTTCCTTTTAAATCTAAAATCATTTGTCTTGCTAACTTATCTCCTACTTTAGGAAATTTTTTCAAATATAAGATATTTTCTCTTTCAATTGCATCTGCTATGCCAGATACGCTACCACTAGCAAGCATAGGCATTGCAGTTTTAGGTCCTAAACCTTTAACATTAATAAGCTTTAAAAATAAATTCTTTTCATCTAAAGTTTTAAATCCATATAAAGAATTTTCATTTTCACTAATAAACTGATGAGTATAAACTGTATATTCTTTTCCCTCTTCATATGAATAAGGATTAGCTACAAAAATTATATATCCTATTCCATGATTATCTAATACAATATAGTTACTAGTTAAATATTTTACGCTGCCGATTATATATCCAAACATAATTACCACCCTATCTTTTATTTTATCAAATACATAATACTAAGTCTATTATTTGACACTCTATTTTACTTTTTATTTTCACTATAAAATAAGTATATCATTAAACAATTGTTCGTGCAATAAAATATTATCATTTTAAAAAAATATTAACCAAAATGAGCCTAATTGTGTACACTATAATAGATACAAAAGGAGGTATTAATATGTATTATTACGGATATAATGGTGGCTATAATGGAGGTTATCAAAACCCATACTGCTATAGTTATGTAGGAAATACTCAAGGCAGTGGTTATGGTGTTGGCGCCGCTTTATTAATTGTATTATTTATTCTACTAGTAATTATCATTGGTGCTGGTTGGAGTTGGGGCAATAATAATAATAATAGAAATAACGACTAAAAAAGAAAGATTTTGAATCTTTCTTTTTATATAGCATCAGGAACCTTAATTGCAAGTATATCAAGTAAATACTTATTAGTTTTTAATATTATACTTATTAATGTTAAATAACTTTCTTTAATACTTTCATCGCTTTCAGTTAATACTTCATGATTTGAATAAAAAGCATTAAAAGAACTTGTTAATTTATAAACATACTCGCAAATTTCATTTACTGTTCTTGTTTTAAATGATTTTTCTAAAACACTTCTTAAATTAATTAAATTTAAAATAATATTTCTTTCCTCTTCAGTATTAATCATATTATATTTTTGATAGTTTAAATTAGCCTTTTTAAGTAAAGAACTCATTCTTACTGTTCCATATAAAACGTATGGACCAGTTTTTCCATTAATATCACTAAATTTAACAGGATCAAAAATATAATCACTTGCTCTATTTGGAAGTAAATCGGCATATTTTATAGCTGCAATTGCTAAATCTAATGCTAGATTGTCTTTATCTTCTTCTTTAATATTATCTTTTATTACTTTTCTAGTTTCTAATTTTACTATATTAATAAGTTCTCTTAAACTCATTACTCCACCATCACGTGTTTTAAATGGTTTTCCATCAGGTCCATTCATAGTACCAAATCCATACCATTCTAATAATTTATTACGAGGAATAATATTAGTCTTATAAGCAGCTCTAAAAGCTTGAACAAAATGAAGTTCTTGTCTTATATCAGTTAGATATAAATATCCATCTACATTAAATCTTTTTTCTCTTCCATAAAGAGTAGCTAGTTCTGTAGAATCATATAATAATCCGCCATTACTTTTAATAAGAATTACAGGTGGCATTTCTTTTTTATCTGTGTCTTCTTTAACATCAATTATAGTTGCTCCATCACTAATTTCTGTTAAATTATTTTTTTCTAAATAATCTAGCATAGGTTTAATATACTCATCAGCATCTCTCTCTCCTTCATATAAATCAAAAGTAGCACCTAACATGTTATAAATATCATCAATATCTTCAATTGATAATTTAGTAAATGATTTATATAATTCATAAAGACCTTTTTCGTGATTTTGAAGTCTAAATGTTAAATCTCTTGCCTCTTCTAAATATTTTTCATCTTCCTTAGCTTTATTGCTAGCTGTTGGATATATTTCATATAAGTCATCTAAAGTAACTGGACATTTATCTGGATACTTACCTTCATAATTTTTATCAAAATATGATAAATTTGGCATACGATGTTTTATTTCACAAATAATTAGTCCCATAGGTCTACCCCAATCTCCAAAATGGACATCACTTATAGTTTTATAACCTACTGCATTAAATAATCTTTTAATTGCTTCTCCAATATTTGGACTTCTTAAATGACCAGCATGAAGAGCTTTAGCTACATTCGCACCACCATAATCTAAAAAGTAAGTTTTTTCATCTGGAGCCTTATAAGTATTAACATTAAAATCGTGATTTATCTCATTTATATAGTTAATTAAACATTCATCACTAAGAGTTAAGTTTATAAAACCTCCAACATTTGAAACACTTTTAAATAAAGAACAATCCTTTAATTTATTTACAATTTCTTCAGCAATTATATTAGGATTTTTATGATAACATTTAGCAAGATTAAAGGCTCCATTATATTGATAATCACCTAAATCTGGTCTTCCACTAACTATTAAGCTCACTTCATCACTATAACCTAATTCATCTAATGCATCTTTAATTATTTTTTCTAATCTTATTATTAAATTCACATTTATCACCCATGCTTATATAATAACAAAACAAAGATTAATTGTAAATAATGCCTTTTCTTATATATAAAAAGGAAGTAATTAAACTTCCTAATGGTTGTATTATATCATATTTATATTATGAATTAACTAGGTATAAATGTACCAGCTGCCCATGTACCTTGAACTTTAGTAAACGTTGGATTAACATTAGTTTCATAAAACATATAATTAAATTTACAACTTTTTTTAATAGACCAATCATTTATACCACTTGCATCTGTCAAATTATTTAATCTTGAAAATGCATATCTCATATCAGTAACTTTAGAAACATCCCAATTTGATATAGCGTTAAGATTTACAATTTTTGTTGAAGCAAATATACCATGCATATCCGTAACTTTTGATGTATCCCAATTGGATAATGCATCTATGTTTGAAAGGCTTGAAGCAAGTGAAAATAAAGAATCCATATTAGTAACATTTGATGTATCCCAATTTTCTAAACCATGTAAACTTGTTAAATTTGGAGTTTGTGAAAATATAAATTTCATACTATTTAAATTTGAAATATTCCAATTTGATATGCCTTCGACATTTGTTATTTTGCTTTCTTTAAACATACACTCCATTGCTTTAACTTTGGAAACATTCCAATCTGATAAGGCATTAAGGTTGCTAGCATTTAAAGTTGCAAACATATAAGTCATATCTGTTACATTAGATACATTCCAATTTGATATACCATCAATATTTGTTAAAGGTGATGTTATATTATTTTGAACAACTCCATTACTAGTATTAGTCTCAGATAATCCTTCATAAAACATAAATGACATGTTAGTTACATTTGATACATCCCAAGAAGATAAAGCATTTAAATTAGCTAGTTTTGCCCCATAAAATAAATGATTCATATCTGTTACATTAGATACATTCCAATTTGATAATGGATTTGCATTACTAACACTTGTAAATACAAACATATTATGCATGTCTGTTACATTACTAGCATCAAAATCGCTTAAACCGGTAATATTACTAAGCTAATTTAAATGGGCAAACATTCCACTAGAATTACTATTCATATATATTTTTTCTGCTTCAGTGTAATAATTAATTGTATTAGTTGTGTACCAAGCATAAATTGGGTATTTACTATCTGAAGTAGAAACCAAATTGTCATCTGTTAAACCACTTTTTAAGGTAGAACTTCTTTGAATACTTTTTATGTTTGTATTTATCCAACCTGTTTGTCCTGATAATGCTTTAATCTTAGCTCTAAAATTCTCACCAGGTAGTAAAGTAGAAAAGTGATCTGATTGTTCTTCAACTACTACAAATCTTGTTGCTTGTTTCCATAATCCATTTTCTGTTTTATAATCATACTTTACTTCATAAGTTCCTTTTTTATTCGGACTAACAGTACTTGTGTCACATTTTATATTAGTATTTTTTATTAAATAGTTATTTAATGGATTTCCATTTGCTTTTATATAATTTAAACTATCAGTGTTTATTCCTTCATAACATATTGTATCTAAACTACTTCCAAATGGTACAATAATTGTTTGAACTTTAAGATAATCTTTTGAAGAATCAACTACTGGATACTCTATATTAATAATTCCATTACTATCTAGACTAATTAGAATATTTTCATTACCATCAATTTTTTCATTTGTAGATGGATTTACTAAATTATCTTGAATATATCCTGCATCAATTATATCATTTACTTTAACTATTATATAACCTTTATCTTCGTATAATGATGTTAATATATCTGAATTATTTGATGCATATAAATTAGCTGCTCCTATTACTTTTTGATTAAACTCTTTTTCTTGATTTACTTTATTTTGTTTCATGTTACGATTTAATGCAATTCCAATAGCTACTCCAAATATTGCTAGTAAACCTATTACTACTAACATTTCTACCAATGTAAAACCCTTTTTAGTATTCACATTATCACATCCTAATATAAAGTATAACATTATTAAATAATAATTTAAAGTATATTTTGCCCAAAAATAAGGACTTCGATTTAAAGTCCTTATTTAACTAATTCAATATGATCAAAGATAAAGTAATCATCTTCTCTCACAAATACAAATCTATATTTGATAAATCTATCTATATAATTAGTTATTTCATCTTCAGTACATAACATAGTAGTATCATCTTTATTAATATATACATTCTTCTGAATTTCAACTGTTCTATTTTCTTTTACAATTGGTTTATTTTCTAAATAATATAATATATATTCTACATAAAAAGTATTATTTTCTAAATCAGTGTAGTAGCTTCGAAAACTCGGAAAAGTACCAAAACACATATTAATTGGAATATCACCTTCATAATTATTATTAATTAATTTAAAATTTCCATCATTAATTATCATATTATCTTTAAATTTATAGTTTTTTAATACCTTTTTTCCAAATAATCTTTTAATTGCTTCTTCCCATTCTATTTTAGGAATTATAACATGTTTACCAGTTGACATTTGAGTAATTGTTAAATTATCATGTTTAAAAATATTTAAATAATTATATATTATATGATTAATACTAGTTTCATTTAAATCGTTATAATAGATTTTATCTTTGATATTTAAACTTATTCCAGTATCACATGTATTGTATGAACGGAATGATTTAGCAAGTACATCTATTAATTCATCTTCATTTTTATAATCACCATATATTTTAGTTGGAGTTGTATTGCTCTTGTTATTACTATTATTTTTAGTGGTTGAATAATATAAGATGGCAACAATGCATAAAATTAGGATAACTATTGAACTAATTATTATGACTTTTAATTCTTTTTTCATTAATTAATTCATCTCCTAACAATAGCATTTTACGCACCATGCTGCACCATAAGGTGACATTCCAGCATCGCATCCACCATGTTCATATGTAGGTAATACATCACAACAATTACTCTCACCAGCAGGACTATTACACCAACCATGCCCTTCTATAATATTATCACCATCACATCTTTTACGATGCTCACGGCTTTCTCTTTTCGTTGTAGTACTACAAACATTACCAAATGAATCAACTACCTTAGTAGTTACATTACGATATTCATTGCATGACTCACCACACTGGCAATCACAACAGCTCCAGTCACCTGCATTAACATGAGTTACAGTTTCAGCAGTACAAGTTGAACCATTATAAGCATCTTTACTTGGGCATGCAGTAGAAGTTATATATTTATCATATGCATTCCTTTTATATTTTCCTGTTTTACCACATGTACCGTTACAATCAGTTGTTATATCAGCACCATAAGTTACTTCTACACATGATGTATTTAGCGATTTTGGATCTGATATATATCCTGCTACATCTTTTGCAAATAAGTATATATTTTCTCCTTTGTGTGGATTTGCTATAGTTATATTTCCGGTATCATATTTATTTGTTCCTGCATAACTTATCCATGAGCATCCATTAGAACTATTAGTTGTACTTATACAATATTGTGCTACTCCGCTTTGACCGTCTTTTAATCTAAATGTTATATTTTCAGCAGAAGAACTATTTGTTAGAGTTAAACTTTCTATGGTTGGTTTTGTTCTATCTATTTTGACACTTATACCATTACTTTTAGCTATATTATTTACCACATCTTGTACATAAAAGTAGTAAGTATATTCTCCTTCTGCACTTATTGTAAATGTTTGGCTTGTTGAGCTTGCAACCGTAATTGCAGTCCCACTCGTACTAATATTTGTTAAATTACCATTTTGACTAAATTGATAATACTTTATTCCACTTAAATCATCTTTCCCTGTTCCGGTTAATACTGTATTTTGACTTGTCCATTCTACATTCGGATTTTTACTTATTGTTACATTTGTTGGACTTAACATATCACTATAAGCATTTACTGTACATTCTGTTTTATTATTTGATATATCGGTTATTACTATTTTTGCTGTTTTAGCATTTATAAATGAATGATTAAAAATACTATTTGAACATTTATAATTATCTATACAACCTACACTAGCACTTGTTGTTCCATTTATCCATGTAGTATTACCCACTGAAGCGCCGCATGTTGGCGGTGTTGTATCTACTAGCATTATCTTCCTTGTTGTTTGTTTCCATACTCCATTTTGAATTTGATAATCATATTTTACTTCATATGTTCCTAATTTACTTACATCTACTGTACTAGTATCACACCTTATATTTTCATTTTTTCTAAAATAACCAGTTTTAGCTTTTCCACTTGCTTCAACATACCTTAAACTTTCAGTATCTAAACCTTTATAACATAGTTCGTCCTGACTACTTCCATATTCTATTTTTATTGTCCCAGTTTGTAAATAATCATCATTAGGATTAGTTACCGGAAACTCAATTTTTATTGTACCTGAAGTATCTAATTCTATCTTAACAGCTTCACTTCCAGTTACTTTTTCATTGGTACTTGGATCTAATAGATTATCTTGAATTAGTCCAGCGTCTATTAAGTCTTTTACTTTTATTATTGCATATCCTTTATCTTCATATAGAGATGTTATAATATCTTCGTTATTTGACGCATATAGATTTGCTGCTCCAATTACTTTTTGAACAAATTCTTTCTCTTGATTTTGTTTATTTTGTTTCATATTACGAGTTAGTGAAATTCCAATTGCTACTCCAAATATTGCAAGTAATCCTATTACTACTAACATTTCTACCAATGTAAAACCTTTTCTAGTATCCACACTATCACATCCTATTATAAAGTATATCATTATTTATTAAGAAAAAAAAGAAATAATCGGAAGTTTAACACTTTTTAAATTTAAAAATCTTGCAAACCATTATAAAATGGTTATTTTTTTGTCAATTTTTTCGTTTTACTATT
>CACZRB010000098.1 GCA_902783555.1 uncultured Erysipelotrichaceae bacterium | reverse complement strand
TTTTGAACATAATACTACCATCCTCGTCTGTTCTATATATTTTTGTATCTTTTAAATTATCCAATACTTCTTTATTCGGATGCCCATATCTATTATTCTTGCCAACACTTATAATTGAATATTTAGGTTTTACTCCATTAATAAACTCCTTGCTACTACTTGTCTTAGATCCATGATGTCCTACTTTTAATACATCTATATCTGGTAAATTATATTTATCCATTATTTCTTTTTCAGTACTTGTAGAAGCATCTCCCATAAACAAAAATTTATAACCATTTAACTCTGTATATATAACATTGCTATTATCATTTTCATTGCCATATTCTTTTGTTTGAAGAAAATATAATTTATTCTTATCTATATTTAATTCTTTAATACATGAATAATATTTTATTTTTTTCTTGTCTAATACTTTAATTAACTCTTTTTCTAAATCGTTATATGGTCCACAGTTAAAGATTACTTTTCCTACTTTAAAATTATTAACTAAATTAATAGCTTCACCTATATGATCGTAGTCTCCATGAGAAAGTATCATCGCATCTAGATGATTTAATCCTAAACTCTTGATTAATTTTATCGTATTGTCACTTACTAACCTATTTTTTAAACCACCTGTATCAATTAAAATGAGTTTATTTTTATTAATAATTAAAGCACTATCACCTTGTCCAACATCTAAAAAATAAATATCAGTATAACTATTTAATAAAGGTTTAAGTTTTAAAGATAGTATGAGTAATATTCCCATAAATAAATACTTATAATTATTAGACTTAACAAAGATAATTAATAATAAATAATATAATAAAAACCATATAGTATTTACTTTTGGTATAACTATTATTATAGGTAAAATATTTAAAACACTATTAATCTTTTCTAAAATAAATATTATAAAAGTAAGAATTGGTTCTAAAAAAGGTAAAATAAATACTATTAAACTTAAGGGGTAAACTACTAAACTTACTAAAGGAACTATAATTAAATTATTTAATATTGCCATAATATTTATTTCATAATTCATGCTTAAAGTAATGGGCATACTAAATAAAAATGCTATAAAACTAGTTATAAATAAATTATAAACATAGTTTTTATGATAATACTTAGAACTTATAATTAAACCAAATGTAGTTACTACTGAATATAAAAAACCATAATCATAAATAATATATGGATTATAGTTTATTAATAATATTATTGTTAATATTAAAATATTTTTAGTTTTAATATTTAAATCATATCTTTTATTTATAATTAAAAGAGAAAAGAAAATAATACTTCTTATTAAACTAGCTGAATAAGAAGTAATACCTAAGTAAAAGAATAAAAATAAAATTATTATTATATCTTGAAATCTATTTCTCCTTAAAAATAAATAAAGAAAAGAAGTAAGTAATCCAATATGCATACCACTTATAGCAAATAAATGACTAACTCCATTACTTTGATATGTTTTATATGTCTCTAAATCATTCTTATCACCAATTATAAATGCTTTAATGTATGCTTTATTTTCTAAAGTATTAGCTCTATTTATTATAAAATTTTTTACTTTATATTTAAAAGAATGATTATGCTCTATTAATCTTAAAGATTTAATATTAACTTGATAGAATATTTTATGATTATTTAAATACTTTTTATAATTAAATGTATTAGGTACTGTATTATTACTAGGTTCATAAAAATCTCCTTGAATTTCTATCCTATCTCCTAGTTCTAAGTCTATATTATCTTTATAATTATAGTATCCGATAACTTCTTCTTTATTTTTAAGAATTATTTGATATTTTTCACCATCAAAAGATAAGCTAGTAATTATTCCAGTAAATCTATTAATATTGCTAATAGTTGATTTATTAGGTATAAAATTAATTCTTAAGAAAACTAATATCAACGATACAATTAATAATAAAATATAAAAATAATTATACTGTAATATTATCTTTAATCTTATCAAATAAAGCATCTCCTAAACCAGATACATTTTTGATATCTTCAATAGTCTTAAAGTAACCATTAGTATTTCGATAACTAACAATTGCTTCTGCTTTTGCTAAACCAACTCCAGATAGTTTTGTTAGCTCTTCTGTTGTAGCAATATTGATATTAATTTTAGAATTAGTTTCATTATTTTTATCTACCTTATCTTTATTATAATCGTCTTTAATCGTTGTATCTTCCTTATTAATACAATTATTAACTTCAATAGTTTCACATTTACATGGCATGGTTGTAGTGATTACATTATTATTTGAAGTATTAATACTTTTAGTTGTTAACTCACTTTTAGTAAAAATATATACAACCATTTCACTCTTAAGTTTTTGACTTAAATTAATATTTGAAGTTACACCATTTTTAGTAAGTCCACCAGCTTTTTTTATAGCATCAATAACTTTATCACCATCACTAAATTCGTAAACACCTGGCTTTTTTACGGCTCCTTTAACATCAACATAAAAGCCACTTGTGTTTTTTTGAGTATTTTTGGTTGTAATTTCACTAGCTATAGTATTTACTACATTATCAACATTTTTTTCATTATAATACCAGAAACTAAATACTACTAATAATGATATAGATATTCCTAAAATTATATATTTTTTATATTGATTTAATATCTGCATATTTTTCACCTCCTATTATTTATATTAACGATAAAGTTCTTATTTCCTTTTTTATTTTTACATTTTGTGAATAAGTTTTGAATTTTGTGGATAACTTGCCTTAAATTGTGGAAAACTAGGTTTTTTTTGAGATTTTTAAAATCTAAATTTATTAAAAGTGAAAAATATACTTTTATAAATAATAAAAAACTGCTTAAAATAAGCAATTTTCTAATTCTCTGGTTTAACAATACTAATTGTTAAAATTTTCTTATCTAATTTACTAATAACTTTATTCGCGGTCTCTTCATTTAATGATTTATATATTTGATAAATATCAGTTATAACATTATCATACTTTAATATATCATCTTGCAAACTAGCATTTACTTCTTCAATATCATCAAATAGCCAAATTAAATCACTAATAGCAACTTTGATTTTTCTTTTAATGCTATCTTCATTAATTGATATTTTATTCATAACATCTTTAATTCTATTTACGAAATAATCAGGATAATCAGTTTCAGCCATAAAATTAATAATATAATAATCATTAGTTTCTTCTATTCTTGACCCAATTATTTTATTTAAAATACCATTACTTTTCATCTCATCATTAATAATAGAGGTAGTTCCAAAATTAACCTTTATTATTAAGCTCAAATATAATTTTAATTCTAACTTAGATAATTTAAGCGATTTAAAATTGTTTTTAGGTACTTTATAAGCCATTGCTACTTTAGCTTTATTAATATCCATTTCTTTCGAAATATACTCACTATTAACTTCAAAAGGCTCATTATTATATAATACTTCAGGTAATTCATTTTCAGCAAATCCATAATTACTCATTACATCACTTGTAATTGCTACTGCTTCCTCAGGATTAAAATTACCAGTAATTATTAAAAACATATTTTGTGGTTGATAAAAAGCTTTATATGCATTTTCTAAGTTTTCTACTTTAATGTCTTTAACATCATCAACTGTACCACTTACTAAGTATTTTCTTTCATCATTAATAAATAGATTTTCTGATAAATTACGAAATAATAATGTTGAAGGATCATCTTCATACATTTTTATTTCTTCACTAATTATGCCTCTTTCTTTATTAACTAATTCTTTAGTAAAGTATGGAGTATATACCATTTTTAATAAATATGATAAATTTTCTTTAAATTTTGAATTAGAAAAAACTTCATAACATGTATACTCATGACCAGTATATGCATTAACAGCTGAGCCTAATGTAGCAAAATATTTAAAAGCATCTTTATCAGGCATATTAAACATTAAGTGTTCTAAATAATGCGCTATGCCTTTTGGATCTTCATACTTTTCACCATTCCATTTATATTTTGTATAAATGGAACCATATTTTACATTTAGAGTTATATAAAAATTCTTGACAGTTTTTTTAGGTACCATATAAATATCTAAGCCATTATCTAAGTGCTCTATGTATAGTGTTTCTTTAGCACCCATTATCTCTATCTTATTCATTTGTACCTCCCTCTAAAGTATAAATAACACTAATACTTATTTTTTTACTAAGAGCATAGATATCTTCTTTAGATATTTCTTTAAATATTTTAATTCTAGTATCAATATCATCAATTTCACCTAAAGATAAATAAAAATAATTATCAATAATACGATCTAAACTATCTTTAGCATAAGTTAAACTTGTTAAGATTTGTTCCTTAGCATTATTTATTTCTTCATCAGATATATTATTAGTCATTTCTTTTAAACAATCTTTAATTAATTTTATAGCTTTATTAGAAGAATTATGGTCAACACCTGTTGTTATTAATATTAATCCATCATACTTTTGATAATAGGAAGAAATACTATAACATAAAGAATTTTCTTCTCTTAATTTTCTAAATAATTTATTTTGAACTGAACTTTGACCTAAAATAATATTATATAAATTAGCAACATATCTTTCTTCATATTCAGTTAAATTATTTAAATTTAGAATCATTACAATATTTGATTGAACTGATCTAATATTATTACTATACGCTTTTTCTTTAATCTTTTTATTGTCAACATGCATATTAACTATATGATTTTTTATAACATTAAATTTAGCATACTCAATTATATATTTGGTAATTTCTTCCATATCTAAATTACCAACTACAAAAATATCTATATAATCATTTTTTAGCATATTTAAATAATACTCATATAAATTATTAGGAGTAATTTCATCAAGTGATTTTATATCACCTAGATTACTATAAGCAGATGGAGTATTTCCTAAATATTTTAATGCATTTAAAACTGATAATCTTTTAGGATCTTCACTTATTAGATTAATATTATCCTTAATTTTTCCTTTTACAATATCAAATGTTTTATTATCAAATTCACTTATGTTAACATTAGGATTTAATATCATATCAAATAGAAATTTAATTGTTTCTTTAGGTAATGTTTTTTCTGTATATTCCGGATTTAAAAAATCTACAGCAAAATTAGTAACAAAGCTATTACCTACTTTAGATGTAAATGCATAATAACTTGCATCATATAAATCTTCTAATTTTAAATTAAGTTTACGGTTAGTTTTATAAGTATTATTACTATCCGCAAGCATTCTTGTTAACATTTGTCTTTTAGTAATATTATCAATTTCTACATTATTATGGAAAATTACTTCTACGTGACTTATTTTAAATTTATCAGTTTTAATTAAATGAAGATTATAACCTCCAAGGGATAATTTTTTATATTCCACTTTAACACCTCTTTATTATTATAAGTAATTTTTTTAACTTTATAATGACATTATATCATATATTTTGGTATAATTTATATGAAAGGTAGGTTATTTATGAACCCTATACATATAGTAGCGAATAAAGATGATATTGCACCACTTGTTTTATTACCAGGAGATCCATTAAGAGCAAAATATATTGCAGATAATTATTTAGAAAATGTAAAACTAGTTAATAGTGTACGTAATATGCTTGGATTTACTGGCACTTACAAAGGAAAAAAGATTACAGTAATTGGATCAGGAATGGGAATTCCAAGTGCATCATTATATGCATATGAATTATACGAATTTTATAAAGTTAAAAAGATTATTAGAATAGGCTCAGCTGGTGCTTTATCACCTGATGTTCATGTAAGAGATATTGTTCTTGCAACTACAGCTTATTCAGATTCTAATTTTAGATATGCTTTAACTAAGAGTAATTCTAAAAAAATTGCATCATCTAACACTTTAAATCAAATAATTATAAATACATCAAAGAATATAAATATTCCAATAAAAAAAGGACATATTTATACATCTGAAATATTTGATGTTTATGCTCCAATTGATCATTTACTTAATAAAATACCTAAAAATGTTAAACTACT
>CACZRB010000097.1 GCA_902783555.1 uncultured Erysipelotrichaceae bacterium | reverse complement strand
GAAACTTTCAACTGGGAATAAGTCATCGAAAACTTCCTTTATACCTTCCGTTAGAAACCAATCATATGATTTCTTTTGAATATCTAATAAATCTGTAAGTTCAAAGTTGTTAGTAGTTTTAGAGAAAGTAATTCTTTCCCTATGGTCACCAAATTTTGCTGTTTTGTATGCCACTCATTTTCACCCCAAACAATAATATTTTTTAATAGTTTCTCCTTATCAGGAGAGACAATCTCAATTTAAAATTTTATCATTTTTTATAGCCTCGTGTCAATATTAAAATAAGCAAAAATTAATTTTCTAGTTATTTTGTGTTCATACGATTCAATTAAAATCGTAAACACATGTTTTCACCCATTTAAATAATAATATTTTAAAAAATTATCTAACAATTAAACAATATTAATGATAATAATAAAAAATTATATTTTATTAATTTTTTTAAAAAGAAAAGACTATTGTTTTAGATACCTTTTAAACTTTATTTTTTACTTTAACTATATAAAAACCTAAAGACTTATCAACTACATCAAGATTATACTTCATTTGCAAGTTTTTGATAACGGTTTTAACCCCATGATTAGTACGCATTACAAACCATAGTTCTCCATCATCATTTAAATAATTAAATGCTTCATTAATAATAGTTAAATATACTTTTTTACCTGCTCTAATAGGTGGATTAGTAATTATACAATCATATTTATCTTTTATATTTTCATATATATTACTATTAAAAACATTAGCAACTATATTATTTTCTTTAATATTCATCTTACTTAAATGAATAGCCCGATTATTAATATCTATCATATCAACTTTTGCATCCATTATTTTGGCAATTGTTATCCCTAAAAAACCTATTCCACATCCAACATCTAATACTTTATTGTTTTTTTTACCATACTTAAAATAATTCTCAGCTAATAATTTACTTCCTTCATCTATTTTATCTTTAGAAAATACTCCAAGATCACTATAAAATATAAATTTATAATTTTCATAAACATAATTTATCTTTCTTAGTTCACTTTTTAAATTATTATTATTATCAAAATATTGCATAATGCCTCCAAAATAAAACTATTAGAATAAGTATATAATACTAACTCTAATAGTTCAAGTTTTATGAATTCTAATGAATTCAAAGGATTATATTGGATTGGCGTATCATACGGTAAACGTACTAATCTTCTTTAACATTACTTTTAAAAACTCTTATTTGGCAATTATTTTTTTAGAGAAAATTCCATAATATTTATAACCCTACCCATAATATATTATAGGTATTATAATTATAACATTTATTCAATAAAAAAGAAACTACTTTTAGCTTCTTTTTTATAATCGTTAATTATTAGTTAACAGCATCTTTTAATTTGCTACCAGCTTTGAAAGATACAGCCATTTTAGCAGGAATTTTGATTTTTTCCTTAGTTAAAGGATTAATACCTTCTCTTGCAGCACGTTTTTTAGCAGCAAAATTACCAAAACCTACTAAAGTAACTTTTCCTTGTTTCTTTAGTCCAGTAGTAACTCCAGCAAGTACAGCATCTAAAGCACGTAAAGCATCAGCTTTAGTAAGGTTTGCTTCCTTAGCTACGAATTCTACTAATTCTTGTTTTGTCATAACGATTACCTCCCATTTTTTTATATTTTATAAGGTTCAATTACCCTACAAATATAAATTATCAAAAAAGAAAATAAAAAGCAAGAAAAAAAGCGCATTTTTTACTATTTTTTTCTTACTTTACAATATAATTATTAACTATAGAACAATTGCAATTAAATTATTGCTTCCTTTATTTACTATCTTAGTAACTGTATTAGATAATTTATAACGAGTACTATCTGGCATCATAGAAAGTTTAGCTTGAATTCCTTCTTTAACAATTACATCTAAACTACGTCCAAATATTTCACTTTTCCAAATACTTGATGGGTCAGTTTCATAGTCTTTCATAATATAATCAATTAGTTCTTTACTTTGCATTTCGGTTCCTATGATTGGTTCAAATGTACTTTCAACATCAACTTTCATTAAATGAATTGAAGATGCAACGGCTTTTAACTTAACACCATAACGAGAGCCTTGTTTAATAATTTCAGGTGTAGATAATTTCATATCTGCAAGGGTTGGATAAACAATACCATAACCAGTTGATTTAGCCATCTTAAGTGCAGATTTAATACTTTCGGTTTCATCTTTATTATCAGCATATTCCATAAATATTTTTAAAAGACTACCCTTATCTAATGTTATTCCTCCTAAGATGCCTTCTAAAGTTTCATTATATAGTTCATCAGATGATTCTAAATTTAAAGTAACAATTCCAGTTGAAGCATCAACATTTGAGATATATGCTTTATTAATATATTCACTATTTTCATAAAATTTTATAATATTTTCAGCATCTTTTAGTTTAGAAACACTCATCATACTTTCTTTTATTTTATCCAAATAATGTGCCTTAATTACATGCTTGTTATCTAAGATATGAACCCATGATGGAATACATACTTCTACATCTAAAATTGGGAATTCATAAAGGGCTGTTTTTAATATCTCATACATTTCTCTTTCATTCATATTATTTACATTAATTGGCATAACAGGAACATTATAATTATTTGATAAATTAAGAGCTAATTTTTTAGTTTCTTCTTCTTCAGGATGAGTTGTATTTAAAATAATAATAAATGGTTTATTAATAGATTTTAATTCATTTATTACCTTTTCTTCAGCATCCATATATTCACCACGAGTAAACTCTCCAATTGAGCCATCAGTTGTAACTACTATTCCAATTGTAGAATGATCCTTAATAACTTTTTCAGTACCAATTTCAGCTGCTTCAACAAATGGTATTTCTTCTTGAAACCAAGGAGTTTTAACTAGTCTTGGATTACCTATTTCATCTTCATAACCATTAGCTGATTTAATCACATAACCTACACAATCAATAAGTTTAATATTAGTTGTAAATTCATCAATATTAATAGTAGCTCCAGTCGAAGGGATAAATTTAGGCTCAGTTGTCATTATAGTTTTACCAGGAGATGATTGGGGCACTTCATCAGTACATCTTTTCTTTAAATCTTCATCTTGAATATTAGGAAGTATTAAATTTTCTACTACTTTTCTAATAAATGTAGATTTACCAGTACGCACTGCTCCAACTACTCCAAGATAAATTTCTCCTTTCCCCCAAGCGGAGATACTACTTATTATCTCTTTCTTTTCCATATATTAATTCCTTTCTTTAAAATTTATGTCTTTTAAAGAAAGTTATACCAAAAATATTAAAGTTTATAGCCTTTAATATTTTCTTTAGTACTTATAAAATTAAATACTCTACTTATAAAGATTTCATCATCATATTTATCTTCTTTATTTAACATTTTATAAGTTTTAATTATATCATCTTGGTATTTTTCAATTAACCTATCTCTATCATTAATATTAATATCATATTTTTTATTCATTAAATATAAGCAAATTACATCAGATACTAAAGTATCATATTCCATTTCATATGTTGGATCATAATCATGTTTATTAAATGATAAAAATGTTACATTTAAAATATCTGATAGTTTTAATGCATTTTCATAATGGCTACTAACTTTCCCTTCTCCATTGTTTATTGAATATACACCTACTATATTAGGAATAGTAGATATATATTTAACTTTATATAGTTCATCTGGCATATATACCTCATCACTATTTTTCCAATCTATATTAACAATAAGACCTACTTCACCTAGAGGTAATACTTTTATAATTTCATTACCTATTATTTTAAAACCATAACTCTTACTATTAAGTATTTCTTCTATATCATTAGTTATAAGTGAACTTAAAGGCATCGCTATATAATATCCTTCTTTTAAAAACTTATCCCATACACTATTTACAAATTCTAATACTTTTTCATCAGAAACTTTTTTACCCTTAAAATATTTTTTCTTTATTTCTACTATATTTGCTTTCATAATACTCCCTTACTTACTCTTAATCTAACACTATTTATAAATATAAACAATAATTATTAGAATAATTTATCAATATTTTTAGGTACTTTATCTTCTAAAATAGTATTTATAATTTTATCTTCGAGTTCAGCACTTACTTCCCTACCTGTCATTTTACTTAACTTAGAAATTACTTCTTTTAAAGTCTTTTTATCTTTTAAGCCATTTTCCTGAACTAGATGCGCAAGAGACATAATTGTATCTTTATCAACATTAGTTCTTTTTTCTACTTTTTCAAACATTTTATCATCCATATAATCACCTAATTATAGTATATGTGCCTATCTATAATATGTTAAAAAAAGTATAGTGCATGACTATACTTTATTTCTTTATTTCAATTTTTTCCATACCACCCATATAGGCCCTAAGTACTTTTGGAATATTTACAGAACCATCTTCATTATAGTTGTTCTCTATAAGTGCTATAAGACCTCTTGGTGATGCTAATACAGTATTATTTAAAGTATGTAAATAGTAGTTACCATTTTCACCTTTTACACGAATGCCAAGTCTTCGGCTTTGCGCATCTCCTAAATTAGAACAAGACCCAACTTCAAAATATTTTTGCTGTCTTGGACTCCATGCTTCAATATCACATGATTTAACTTTTAAATCAGCTAAATCTCCTGAACAACACTCTAACTGGCGAACTGGAATATCCATATTTCTAAATACTTCAACAGTATATTTCCACATATCTTCATAAAATTTCATTGAATCTTCCGGTTCACAAAGTACTATCATTTCTTGTTTTTCAAATTGATGAACTCGATATAGTCCTCTTTCTTCTAAACCATGAGAACCACCTTCTTTTCTAAAACAAGGTGAATAAGAAGTCATCTTTATTGGCAAATCTTCTTTTTTTAACATTTGACCTTGGAATTTACCTATCATTGAATGTTCTGATGTACCTATTAAATATAAATCTTCACCTTCAATTTTATACATCATAGCTTCCATTTCAGGGAAAGACATAACTCCAGTTACTACATCACTATGAATCATAAATGGTGGAATTGCATAAGTAAATCCTTTATCAATCATATAATCTCTAGCATATGCAATCATAGCTTCATGTAATCTTGCAATATCTCCTAAAAGATAATAAAAACCTTCTCCACTAGTACGTCCTGCTGATTCTTTATCCATACCACCAAGAGCATTAATAATATCTGCATGATATGGTACTTCATAAGAAGGAACTACTGGTTCTCCAAATCTTTCAACCTCTACATTTTCTGAATCATCCTTACCTATTGGAACGCTTTCATCAATAATATTAGGAATAACCATCATTTTTTCTTTAATTAGGGCATTTTTCTTTTCTTCTGATATTTCTAATATTTTAATTTGCGCATCCATATCAGCAATTTTCTTCTTAATATTTTCTACTTCTTCTTTTTTACCATCACGCATTAAAAGCCCGATACTTTTTGATAAATTATTTTTTTCAGCTCTTAAATTGTCACCTTTAAGTTTAGCTTCTCTAACTTCAGCATCTAATTCAAATACTTCATCTACTAATGGAAGCTTTTCATCTTGAAATTTCTTTTTAATATTTTCTTTAACTAAATCTCTATTTTCTCTTATTAATTTAATATCTATCATTATTTACTCCTACTTTCTATTTCTTCAAAACGATATTTTTGTAATACATTTGGATATTTATCTTTATCAACCAATGAGTTAAACATCTCATAAGGCCTTACCCATACTTCATTTGTTAATATATTCTGATATACAACTACTTTTGAATCATTTGGATTATTTTCATCATATTTTTCCGAGTCATAACCTATCGCGATTACTTTATAAATATGTCCTTTAAAATGTTTATAAGTTGAATCAACTTTTATAACTCTCATTAAAATTCCCCTCATTTCTAATTTATAAAATTCATTACTAGGTCTATAATTATTTCTTTTTCTTTTGGATTAGACTCTGTAGCCAACAATCATAATCATATTAAGATTATAATAATCTACAATATGAGTTTGTGTTTTATCATTTATTGCACCATCTATAGTGGTTGTTACAAATTTTGCAATAACCACTTCATTATCTAATTCTTCTTTTAAAGCATTTTTAATATATCTAGATATTACCGACTTATCTCTTCCAAATAAATTTGCCATTTGGTCTAAAGATAACCAAACAGTTTTATCCTTCATATTAACTCCTAATATAATATCTTGATTATCAAATATAACTATTTCATTTTTTATAACAATTCTCCCTATTCTTCGTTATATTTTAAAACTAAACATAATGATCTTCCATATTCACTAGATAGTTCAAGTAACTTTTTTATTTTCATTTCACTTAAATATTTCATAAACTCTCCCTAAAAAATAAAAAAGGATTGATACTAGGAGCTAAATATAGCGGTACCATCCTTTTATTACTTAATTTAAATAACGACTAGGCCGGATGCTATTAACATCACTAATAGGTAGATTCATTAAATATTATTTATTAGTTTTCACCAACCACTAACTCTCTATAAAATAATTATTTAATTACTAATCCTATATAATAGTTTTAAAATATATTTAATAAAAAGTCTTAAAAACTATCTAAGACTTTTTAATTTCTAAGTGGTGTCTCCGGCGCGATTCGAACGCGCGACCGTACGCTTAGAAGGCGTATGCTCTATCCAACTGAGCTACGGGGACAAATTAACTCGAACAAGAAGATTATAATACATTTTTAATCTTTGTTCAAGTATATTTTGCTATTTTTTTAAATCAATATCCATATATTTTTCATATTTAGGTACTAAACCAACTTTATTTTCACTAAATGATGGTTTCATTTGAAATACACCCGGATAAGAATTACCTTCAATTATTACTGGACCATTAGGTGTTATTGCAACATCCCAGCCAATATATTTTATTTCTGGTACTACTTTACTAGCTTTTTTAACTAATTCACAAGCTTCTTTATACATAGGTATATTAAATCCTACTATTTTTTCTTTAGTTATTGGATGAACATCAAAATAATTATCATCTTGATCAATCGCAGGACACAATATTTTTCCTTCATCACTAACAAAGGTATACATACTGCCACTTGAAAAGTTATCAGTTACTCCTCCATTACCTATTTTAAAAACACTATTTAAAACATTAGTATTCTTTCCATCATAGAAGGTAAATAATCTTAAACTATTAACAGAATCAGCATATAATTTATTAATATCTTCATGCTGAGTTATACATTCTTCAATTAATAATTGTCCACGAATTAATAAGGTATTAAATAATGCTTTTACATTAGATTCTTCATCTATTTCATATTTTTCAACACCTTTTCCACCAGAACCATCAATAGGTTTAACAATAATAGGATTATGTTTTTGAATAAACTTTTGGAATTTGGAAAAAGAGTTTTCATCAATGACTAAATAGTCTCTTTTAATATACTTTTTAAATAGTTTATTAAACTCTTCTTTATTATCAAATTTATAAAAAAATTCTTTATTATTATAAGTTTTTATTATTAAATTATTCTTTGTTCTAGTAAGATAAGTTTTTCTTTCTTCTTTATTTAAATTATAAAATTCAAATTCTTGATAATCATAGTATCCAGCACCATATTTAAATCCACAATATATCATATCAATAAAAATAAATAATGATAATTTATGAGATTTTTTACTAACCTTTTTAGCAACTTTAAACATATTTTTAATATTTAAACTTTTTAGTGCCTTTAAAATATATTTTAATTTATTCATAACAATCACAAATTCATTTTATCATAGATTTTTAACTAAATAAAGCCTCTAGAATTTTTATAATATATCCTACTCCATCATTTAAAACTGTATCAATTGTATCACTAATAGCATACCCTAGTGAAGAATATTTGTTTTCATAATCTTTATTATTTACATCAATATAATCTTTAATATCAACCGGTTTACCAGATGCAACATCAGCTTCAAATTCTAATATAGCTTCTTTAGTTAGTGCACTAGATTTAGATAATCTATTTTCATAATAACCAGTTTTACCAGTAAAATATAAAAGGCCAAATATAATAATTAATATATAAAATAAGAATTTAAACTTATTATTACTTTTTTTCTTAATATCCATTATATTCCTCCAATGACATGTGCTAGAGCATCTCCTAAAGCACTAACACTATTTTGAACTTCTTCAATATTATTTTTAGGTCCACCTACTTCAATAAGCATTGTATTTTCATTAAAATGCTGATTATATCTACTTCTTTTACCATAAAAAACATCTCTCATTAATCCTTGATAGTTTTCATTTAAATACGTATTTAATTCTAACATTAATGATTCATTTTTTTCATATCCTTCATGATTCATTCCAATTACAAACATCATCTTAGCATATGGTTCATCATTAATTGTAACTTTACCAGAACTACTATCACGATGTAAATCAATAAAATATTTAACTGAAGGATACTTTTCATGTGCTCTTTCAAGCCACATCCAACTAGCATTATAACTTTCTGAATACTTCCAATTATTCTTCCTTAAAACATCAACAATATTTTCATCTTCTACTATAGATTCTATTCCTAAATTAGAAAGCTTTTTCTTTAATATATTAGCTGCCATATAAACTGTTGGTGTTATATTATATTCTTTTAGATTACCTGCATTATATTCCTCTGTTTGATGAGTATTATAAATATATATTAAAGGTTCTTTCTTTTCTGTTTTAGATACCTTTTCTTCTTTCTTTTCTTCTTTTTTATAATCAATACTACTAACTTTACCAAATGACATACTAAGTAAAGTCTCTGGCTTAGATAATCGCATATTAGCAATATCAAATAATGATACATTACCTATTAAATTATTAGAACTTACTGCCAGCATCTTATTAACCATTTCTTCGTTGTTAGTATCAATATAACTTTTAAATAGTACTTTCACTGTAATAATAAAACCAATAATAGCAAGTATAATATAAGCAACTATTTTAAATATATTAAAATTATATTTAGGATAAGCAATAAATCTTTTTCGCATAATTCATCACCTATAATAAATATAATTCTTGGTACTTAAAAAAATTGTCAAAAAAAGAAAAGAAGATTATTCTTTTCTAGCAATCCATTTATTAATGTAGAATTTCTTACAATTATTTGTTATCTATAGATTCTATTTTTATATATTTTCTTCAATATACTTTTGAATATAATTTATTACTTCTTCAAGTTTTAAATCTATACTTTCACTACTATTTCTTGCTTTAAATTCTACTAAACCATCTACTAGTTTTTTACCAACAGTAATTCTAATTGGAATACCAATAAGTTCTAAATCATTAAATTTAACTCCAGGTCTTTCTTCTCTATCATCAAGCATGCAATCAATACCTAATTTATTTAATTCATCATATAGTTTATTTGCATAATTCATACAATTATCATCATTAGTATTTAATGCCGCAATTGCAACTTTATATGGTGCTATAGCAAGTGGGAAAATAATTCCTTTTTCATCATTATTTTGTTCAATAATAGATGCAAGTATTCTACCAGGTCCAATACCATAACATCCCATTACAGCAGGTTTACTTTCATTATTTTCATCTAAATAAGTAAGGCCTAATTTTTCAGAATATTTAGTACCTAATTTAAATGTATTACCTACTTCAATTCCTTTTTTAAAGTAAAGTTTTCCACCACATACTGGACATATATCTTCCTCTTTAACGTTAACAATATCAGCACATATATCATAATTAAAATCTTTTAAATTAGCATTTATATAATGATATCCTTTTACATTAGCACCAACTACAAAATTAGACATATATTTTAATTCTTCATCAATAATAATTTTAGCTCCTGTAAGTTTAATTGGTCCAGTATAACCAGGAACTGCATTACTTTTAGCAATTAAATCGTCACTTGCAAAATTTACTTCTTTAGCACCTAATAATTTACATACTTTATTTTCATTAAGTTCTCTATCTCCTCTAATAAAGAATATTACTAATTCATCATTAACATTCATAAGTAGAGCCTTAACGCTTTTCTTTACATCAACATTTAAATATGAACATACTTCTTCAATAGTTTCTTGATTTGGTGTTTCAACTATTTCAAGTGTTTTAGCTTCTTCATTTTGGTCTACAATTTTTCTAGTTGCAACTTCTAAATTAGAAGAATAATCACATTTATCGCATAATACTAATAAATCTTCTCCTAAGTCAGTAACAGCTTGAAATTCTTCCGATAAACTACCACCCATTGCTCCTGTATCAGCTTTAACTACAACATAATTAACATGACATCTATCAAAGATTCTCTTATATGCATCAAACATTGTTTTATATGACTTATCTAATCCTATTTCATCCTTATCAAAAGAATATGCATCTTTCATAAAGAATTCTCTAACTCTTACTAAACCAAATCGTGGACGAGCTTCATCACGGTATTTAGGTGCATCTTGATAAATAGTAAATGGTAAATCCTTATATGATTTAACCATAGATTTAGCTGCTATAGTAAACAATTCTTCATGAGTAGGTCCTAAAACATATGGTTTATCATATCTATCATGTAAATGAAACATAGATGATCCAAAAGCATCTACTCTACCACAAGTTTCATATACTTCTTCTGGTAATAAACTAGGCATTAATAGTTCTTGAGCTCCAGATGCATCCATTTCTTCCTTAATTATCTTTTTAATATTATCTAATGTTTTTAAACCAAGTGGTAAAAACATATAAATACCACTAGAAACCTTTTTAATCATTCCAGAGCGAACTAATAAGTTACCACTTACACTATCTTCATCTTTAACATTTTCTCTTAATGTATAAAAATAACTATTTTTTAATTTCATTTTCAACACCTCTTAAGTCCTTTTTATTATAGCAATAAGTTAAATATTCTTCAAGAATATAAAACTACTTTATCATTATTCATTTATATTAATATGCAAGTTTAAATCTTCTTCTGTAGGCAACTTTTCTAAAATATTTTTTGGAATATAATTACTAAGTTCAAATGAAGATATCCCAATAGGTATATTAGTACTTTTTAATGCCCATTTTGCTGTTAATCTATCTTTATTTTTACAAAGTAGCAATCCAATTGTTTGGTTATCAGTTTCTTTTTTTAAAATTTCATTTACAGCTGTAACATAAAATCCTAATTGACCAATATATTCTGGTTTAAATTCCGTTACTTTAAGTTCAACAACAATATAGCATCTTAAATCTAAATGATAAAATAATAAATCAATATAATAATCATTATATTCAGTACTAACTTTATACTGATTTCCTACAAATGAGAATCCCTTCCCAAGTTCTAATAGAATATCTTTTATTTTTTTAATCATCGCTTGTTCTAACTCTTTTTCTTTATAATTCTCCTTTAATGTTAAAAAATCAAATATATAAGGATCTTTAATTATACTATTTGCTAAATCACTATTAATATCCGATAAAGCCATTTTAAAATTATTAGAACTATTCCCAATTCTCAAATGGTAATTATTATCTATTTGCATAACTAACATATCTTTGCTCCAACCATTTTTAAGAGCAGCATCTGCATATTTTATTCTTAAATTATTATCTTTTATTTTGCTCATCAGTACAATGTTATGTCTCCATGGAAGTTGTGCAACTATGCGTTGCACAACTTCATTATTTTTATATTCAAGATAAAATTTTTTCATATATTTTAGATTTCTAACAGAAAAACCTTCTATATTTGAAAATTCAAGTTTTAATTCATGGGATATTTCATCAATAAATTTATTACCATATTTATAATTATCATTTAGTATTTTACCTATTTTAAAATACAAATTAATTATATTTTTATTTGACTCAACTGCAACTTTAATTTGTGTTGTTTTAATTTCGCTTTTTATTTCATTAACAATTTTTTTAAATTCTTTGCCTAATTTTTCTTCCACCATAGTTTTTTCCTTTCTTAAAATAATATAAAAATTAATAATTTTTAATAGTTACTTATTGGTATATATTGATACATATTTTCTTTAAATAATACTTGATTTAAAAACACATTAAACCTATCTAATATCCATTTATCTGAGTATCCTTTATTTCGGTAATAATTAATAAAATTCATAGCAGATTTATAAATATCTTCTTCAGTCATTTTTCACCTCCTATTATTTATATTACCGATAAAGTTCTGATTTCCTTTTTTTAAAATGCATTTTGTGAATAACTAATGTGCTTTGTCAATAACCTTGAAAAATTTGTAATTTTTAAAGACAATTATTAGCAAAGTGAAAAAATAATTATTATAGATTTTAAAAATTAAACAAAAAAATCTGCATATTTTGCAGATTAATCAATTATCTTCTGTTCTAATACTAAATCGATGTTATATTTATTCTTAACTTCTTTAATAATTAATTGAATTAATTCTTTTATATCTTCTCCAGTAGCATTTCCCTTATTAATAATAAAGTTAGCATGCTTACTAGAGATTTCAGCCCCACCTATACTTTTGCCTTTAAAACCTAAGTCTTCAATTAATTTACCAGCATATAAACCTTCAGGATTTCTAAAAACAGAACCAGCTGATGGATATTCTAAAGGCTGAGATGCTAAACGTCTTTCTAATCTATCTTTAACTAAAGCAAGTGATTCTTGTTTACTTCCTTTTTTAAGCTTTAAAGTTAATTTTAATATTATTAAATCCCTTTTTTGCAAACTAGAAGATCGATATTCAAAGAAAATATCATTCTTTTTTAATACTTTAATATGATTATTTTCAAGTACTTCTATCTCTTCAATATAGTTTCCAATTGCATCATTATATGCACCTGCATTCCCATATGCAGATCCTCCTACACTTCCTGGTATTCCACTAGCCCATTCAAGTCCAGATAAATTATGTTCAATTGTATCCATAGCAAGTCTATTTAACATATATGATGCTCCTACTGTTACTTCATTATTATTAATTTCTAACTCATTCATATCTAGTTTTATTACGACTCCATCATAGACACTAGTTAAAATTATATTTGAACCATTACCAATAACAAAATATTTAATATTATTTTTATTTAAATAATCTATTAAATTAGTAAGTTTAACTACATTAGATACAATAATTAAATAATTTACAATTGAATGAACTTTATACGTATTATAATCATACAAATCTTTATTCTTATATACTATTCCAAAATTATCCAAAGACATATACTTCACCTATCATAAGTATATGATATTTTTATTAAAAATAGAAGAAAAAAGTCCTAAATAATTAGAACTTAATTTTGAGTAAATTGAGAATTATAAATTTGGGCATAAAAACCATTCTTTTGAAGTAATTCTTCATGAGTCCCTTGTTCGACTATATTTCCTTCATTCATAACTAATATTAAATTGGCATTTTTAATAGTTGATAATCTATGAGCAATAATAAATGATGTCTTTCCTTCAGCAAGTTTATCCATTGCTTTTTGAACAAGTTCTTCTGTCCTAGTATCTACATTGCTTGTTGCTTCATCTAAGATTAAAAAAGGACTATTTTTAAGCATTCCACGGGCAATTGTCATAAGTTGTTTTTGTCCTGCTGATATATTATCACTATCACTAATGATAGAGTCATAAGAATTAGGTAGTGTTTTTATAAAATGATCTACTCCAACTACTTTGCAAACATCTTTTACCTCGTCTAATGATATATTACTTTGATTAAAAATTAAATTTTCTTTAATAGAACCATCAAATAACCAAGTATCTTGAAGTACCATAGTAAATAAATTATGAATATTTTCTCTAGTTAATTTTTTAGTACTTACACCATCTATTAGTATATCGCCATCATTTATTTCATAAAATTTCATAAGTAAATTTACAATTGTTGTTTTACCTGCTCCTGTTGGACCAACTATAGCAATTTTTTCACCAGGATGAGCAGTGGCGCTAAAATTATAAATAGTAGGTTTTTCATTACCATCATAAGTAAATTTTACATTTCTAAATTCTATTTCACCTTTAACATTATTTTTATCTAAATATACTTTATTATCTTCATTAATCATTTCTTCTTCATCATATATTTCAAATACTCTTTCTGAAGCTGCTGCTACTGATTGAAGTGATGCAAAAGCACTTGCAATTTGATTTAGAGGATTAGCAAACATTCTAACATAAGTAATAAACGCTATTATAACACCAAAACTAATTGTATTATTCATTGTAAGAATTGCGCCTACTATACATACAGAAACATATCCAAGATTACCAATAAAACCCATCATTGGTGGCATTAAACCAGATAAGAACTGACTCTTACGATTAGCATCATATACGCTTTTATTGTACTTATCAAATATTTCATCAGAGGTTTGTTTACCATTGTAAGCCTTTACTATATTAAGGCCTGAATACACTTCTTCAATATGTCCATTTAAATTTCCTAATTCTTCTTGCCTTGCTATAAAGTATTTTTGACTTTTAGATAATACCACAGCCATAAAAATAAATCCAAATAAAGATGATACAATTGCAGTTACTGCTAAAATACTATTAGTATGAAACATCATAAATAAGCATCCTAAAAATAAGGTTATACTACTAACTAAAGTAGCAAGTGAATTATTCATTGACTGCGCTATAGTGTCAACATCATTAGTTATTCTTGATAAAATATCTCCATGCATTGTTTTATCAAAATATTTAAGTGGTAGCCTATCTAATTTACTTTCAATATTACTTCTAAGTTTCTGAGCAAATTTATTAGATACTATAGTCATTAGTAATGATTCAATATAATTAAATAAAGCACTAATAATATGTAAAGATAATATAAATAAAGCTATATTTCTAACCTTATGAATATTCATAGCGGGAGATATTACTTTTTGCACACTTACAGGAATCTTAGATAAATTATCAGCAAAATCACTTTCTTGTTTTACTGAAGAAAATATTTCCATTAACTTTTCTTGATCTTTGCTTGATATTAAAATATTATTCATTGTAAATTCATTAAAATTCTTAGTACCATCTTCATTAATTGTCATATTTTTTTGAATATTTTCCTGTAATTTAGTAATACTATCTTTATTAATCATAATACCTTTTGATATTTCATCAGTTAAATTAGATAACTTATCAGGAGTCATTATAGCAAGTATTGAACCAATTGCAGCAAGTATTAAAGAAATAATAATCTGAACTTTATAATCTTTTAATTCTTTAATTAATCTAAGAAATGCACTTTTAAAATCTTTAGGCTTTTCTCTATTTGCGCCTCTTCTAGGTCCATTACGCATTTTCTAATTCCTCCTTTGTAAGCTGTGATAAAGCAATTTGCTTATACACTTCACAACTTTTAAATAATTCTTTATGAGTACCAATTCCAACACATTTTCCCTTATCTAATACTACAATTTTATCAGCATTTAGAATTGTACCTATTCTTTGCGCTACTATTAAAATAGTTGCATCTTTAGTATATTTTTTAAGTTCTTTTCTAAGAATACTATCAGTTTTATAATCTAAAGCACTAAATGAATCATCAAATATATATATTTCTGGAGATGAAGCAATTGCCCTAGCTATAGATAATCTTTGTTTTTGACCTCCAGATATATTAGTACCATTTTGAGATAACTTGCTTTCATACTTATCATCCATTTTTAAAACAAAATCTTCAGCTTGAGCTACTTTTATAGCTTCTTTTATCTTTTTATCACTAATTTTTTTATTACCATATGCAACATTATCTTTAATCGTACCACTAAATATTACTGCTTTTTGAGAAACATATCCAAGTTTGCTTCTTAAGAATTCTTCTTTATAATCTTTAATATTAACTCCATCAATAAGTATTTCACCTTTAGTAACATCGTAAAACCTAGGTATTAAATTAATAAGAGTTGATTTACCTGAACCAGTAGACCCAATAAACGCTACTGTTTCGCCCTTATTTATTTTAAATGAAATATCTTTTAATACATATTCCTCTGCATCATCATACATAAAAGAAACATTTTTAAATTCAACTGTTCCTTTTTCATCAGTAATATCCTTATCAATATTACCATCTTTAATGGATAATTCTTTATCTAATACCTCATTAATTCTTTTAGCAGATACATTAGCTCTAGGTAGCATCATAAATATAAATGCTAGCATTAAAAATGACATTATAACTTGCATAGCATAACTAGAAAATACTACCATATTACTAAATATCGTAAGTTTATCTGCTAAAAGTGAATTATTAATTAAATTAGCCCCAATAAAATAAATTGACAAACTTAAAACATGCATTGTAAAAAACATAAATGGAGAAAATATTGCAAAAGTTTTTTGATTGAATGTTAACACTTTAGTTAAATCTTCATTTACACTTTCAAACTTATTTTTTTGATACTCTTCAGCATTAAAAGCACGTATTACCCTAATACCAAGTAAATTCTCTCTAGTTATATTATTTAATCTATCTATTGTTTTTTGTACTATTTTAAATCTAGGAACTACTATAGAAGTTATAATACTAATAACTATTAATAAAACTACTACCGCTATTGCAGTTGCTATACTCCACTGCCAACTTTTATTTAATATCTTAGTAATTGCCCAAACTGCTGTAATTGGTGCTTTAATTAACATCTGCATTCCCATACCAAGAAGCATTTCTATTTGCGTTATATCATTTGTAGTTCTAGTAATTAAACTACTTGTTTTAAATTCTTTAACTTCTCCAAGACCTAATTCTTCTACTTTATTAAATAGTTTTTTCCTTGTATATAATGAAAAAGCAGAAGATATATTAGCGACAAGATATCCAACTATAATAGAAAAGAATAATGAACCTAATGCACATAAAATCATATGCCAACCATTAGCTAAAATATCTGACATTTTACTGCCTTCAGTTTGAACTAATCTAGTAATAGCAGACATATAATCTGGCATTTTTAGATCTAGGTATACTTGTAATACAATAAGAATAATTACTATTAACATTAATACCCATTCTTTTAATTTTAAATTTTTAAATAATTTAAGCATATTATCACTCTTTCATTTTTTACACTGATAAAAATTATATCACATAATATTTTATATTTATACTATTAATTTATGAATAAAACTTGAAAGCCAAAGAAAAATCCAGTTAAACTGGATTACTTTATTTGATTCATAACTTCTTCAGCAAAGTTATCACTACGTTTTTCCATACCTTCTCCTACTTCAAAACGTATCATTTTTAAAACTTTACCATTATTATTGGCAACATATGTTGCTACATCAATATCACCATTTTTAATAAATGCTTGGTGAATTAAACATATTTCCTTAAAGAATTTCTTAACTCTACCTTCAACCATTTTTTCAGCAATGTCAGCTGGTTTACCTTCATTCATTGCTTGTTCTTTAAATATATTTCTTTCTTTTTCTACTCTTTCAGCAGGAATTTCGTCTTCAGAAACATATTCTGGTTTCATAGCAGCAGCTTGCATAGCTACATCTTTAGCAACTTCACTATTAGCACCTTCTAATAGAGTTAATACAGCAATCTTACCACCCATATGTAAGTAAGAACCAAAAGTTTCATTATCTCCCTTTTCTAAAACTTCTACTCTTCTTAGAGATAGTTTTTCACCGATTTTAGCAGTTTTTGCTACGATAAGATCATTAATAGTACCTTCAGAAGTACTAAGTTCTAATACTTCTTCTAGAGTTTTAGCATTACTACTTAAAATAGTTTTACCAATAGTATCTATCATACTAGTAAATTCTTCATTTTTACTAACAAAATCAGTTTCACTATTAACTTCTAAGATAACAGCCTTATTTCCATCAATATATACATTAGCAAGACCTTCAGCAGCTATTCTTGATTCTTTTTTAGCTGCTTTTGCAATACCTTTTTCTCTTAAATAATCAATAGCAGCTTCCATATCTCCATTAGTTTCAGTTAAAGCTTTTTTGCAGTCCATCATACCTGCACCAGTTTTAGCTCTTAATTCAGCAACACTTTTAGCATCTATCATAAATATTTCTCCTTTTTATTTTAATGCAGTTAATAATTCTTCTTTTTTCATTGAAGAATAACCTTTAATCTTTTTAGCCTTAGCTAAAGCTTTTAGTTCAGTTAAAGTTTTTAAAGATAAATCTTCATCTTCAACTGCTTTTTCTTCTTCAATAGCTTCTTTAGTTTTTTCTTCTTCTAAGCTTTCAACAAATACTTCTTTTACAGTTTTAGCTTTTTTATCATCTTTTTTAGTTTTTTCTTCTTCAGTAATGTAATCTACAATTTCAAGACCACGTGATTCACAAATAGCATTAGTAAGTACTCCTAAAACTACTTTTACACTTCTTACAGCATCATCATTAGCAGGGATTACATAATCAACATCATCTGGATCACAGTTAGTATCAACTAATCCAAATACTGGAATATTTAATTTTCTTGCTTCACGAATTGCATTAATTTCCTTCTTAGGATCAACAATTATTAATGCATTAGGAAGTTTTTCCATCTCACGAATACCACATAGAACTTTATTTAATTTATCATATTCTTTTTTAAGTCCAATAACTTCTTTCTTAGGAAGAATATCAAAAGTTCCATCAGCTTCCATTTTTTCAATTTCTTCTAATCTCTTAATTCTTCTTCTAATAGTTCTAAAGTTAGTTAATGTTCCACCTAACCATCTTTCTACTACATAATAAGAATTACTTCTTTCAGCTTCTTCTTTTGAAGCTTCCATTGCTTGTTTTTTAGTACCTACAAAAAGAAAAGTACCTCCATTATCAGCAATCTCTTTAATCTTAGCATAAGCATTTTCAATGCATTCTGCAGTTTTTTCTAGATCGATAATATAAATATCATCTCTAGCAGTAAAGATGTATTCCTTCATT
>CACZRB010000096.1 GCA_902783555.1 uncultured Erysipelotrichaceae bacterium | reverse complement strand
TTTTAATAAAAGATACCCTGATTATAAAGTCATAGTTTTAAATAAATTATTATTTAAAAAAAATATAATTAGTTATTATTTTCATATATACAAGCAAATGTATCATTTAGCAACTTCTAAAGTATGCTTAGTAGATACCTATATTATTCCAGTTTCTATTCTTAAACATAAAGAAGGATTAACAATAATTCAATTATGTCATGGAGTAGGTAATATTAAAAAATTTGGCTACCAAACTTTAAAAAATGAATCTGGAAAAGGTGAAAAGCTATCTAAATTAATGCAAATGCATGAAGGATACGATTATTTAATATCAACATCAAAAGCTACAAGTAAGTTTTACGCAGAAGCTTTTAATATGAACATGAATCAAATGGTTAATCTTGGAACCCCTAAAATAGATTATATTTTAAATATTTCTAAAAAGGAAAAAGGTATATTAAAAAAGTATCCTCATATTAAAGATAAACCAGTAATTTTATATGTTTCTACCTTTAGAACTTATGAAGATAATTATCTAGAAAAATTTATTGAATCAGCTCCATTAGATAAATATAACATAATTGTCCATATTCATCCGGTAGCTTATAAACATCATCCTGATATTGATAAATATATAACTGATAAAAGAATATACCGTTGTAAAGATATTCCAACCGTAGAACTTTTAAGTATAGCAGATATTGCAATTACAGATTATTCTTCATTTGTTTTTGAAAGTGCTATTTTAGAGAAACCAACATATTTATATGTTCCAGACTATGATAAATATACTAAGATGAATGGATTAAATGTTGATATATTTAAAGAATTACCTGGTTATGTTTTTAAAGATGCCAAAGAATTATTTCAAAAAATAGATCAAAATAACTACGATAAAAAAATAATTAAAAAATTCAAAAATAAATATATTGAATATTCAAAAGGAGATTCTACTCAAAAAATAGTTGATTTTATGATAAATAAAACTAAGTAAGGGTATTATCGCCTTTTTATTTTTATTAATTTTAAAAAAAGGTCTTAAAAAGGTTAACAAATATGGCTTTATCATTTATAATAAATATACAGAAATATTTAAAAGATAGGAGTACTTTTGATGGGTAGTAAAGAATATAAATATAAATTTTCTGTAATAATTCCAATATATAATGTTGAGGATTATTTAGAAGAAACAATAGATAGTATTGTTAATCAATCAATCGGATTTGAAGATAATATTGAATTAATACTTGTAAATGATGGATCTCCAGATAATTCTGAAGAAATATGTTTAAAATATAAAGAAAAATATCCCAATAATGTTAAATATATTAAACAAGAAAATAGTGGTGTTTCAGCTGCTAGAAATAATGGTTTAAAACATGCTGAAGGTGAATTTATAAACTTTTTAGATAGTGATGATAAATGGTCACTAGATACATTTGAAGATGTATATAATAATTATCAAGAACATCCTGATATTAAATTGTTTAGTTGTAAGATGATATTTTTTGATGGTAGACAAGGTAATCACATTTTAAATTATAAATATAAAAGTACAAGAATTATTAATATATTAGATCAATATAATAATCCCCAACTTAGTTCATGTTCAATTTTTATTCATAGAGATGCAATAAAAAATCATAGTTATGATGAAAGCATTAAGTATTCAGAAGATAATAGATTAATAAATGAAATGATTCTTGAAAATAAATATTATATGGTATTAAAAAATCCAATATATTATTATAGAAGAAGACTTGATGTATCATCTGCTATTCAAAATCAAATATTTAATGAATCATACTATAATGTAACTCCCAAAAAAGTTTATCAATATTTGTTTGATTATTCTAAAAAAATATATGGAAGAATAATTCCCTATGTTCAATGCTTAATACTATATGATCTAAACTATAGAATTACTATTGACGAAAATAATACGTTAGTTAGTAAAGAATATATAAATACATTTATTAGTTTAATAAAACAAATGGATGATTATATTATTATTAATAATAAAAGCTTAGATTTAGCTAAAAAAGTATTTTTAATGAGTATTAAACATGATAAAGATTATAAAGAAAGAATCGATTATTATTTTGGTGGATTACAATTTGAAGGCACCAATTATTCAAGAAAGAATTTAGGATTTTTAATTTTAGATAATACTATATTTAGTAGAAACAACATGGTATTATATGGCAAATTAGATACCAAATTTATTAGTCAAGATAAATTTATAGTTTTAAAAAATAACGAAAGAATTAAAGTAGAATATTATAAATTAGCCAATAATTCTGATGAATTAACTTTTAATCATGATTATTTACATAAATATCTTGGTATTAAAATAACAATCCCAATTGATTCAGATTTTAAATTATCATTCTATTATAAAGATCTTCAAATAATTCCAAGATTTAAAAGAACAAGTGTATTTAATGAAACTCTTCCTGCTAGTTACCATTGTTATAATAATAAAGTAATTCATTATCATAATGGCGTTTTAACATGTGAGAACATTAATAGATCAAAAATACTAGAATATGAAAAGAAAAACATTAAATATTTATATAAAATTGGAAAAAAGAAAACTGCATTAATTAGAAAATTTATATATCTATCTCGTCCATTAAAAAGAAAGAAAATAATGCTTATATCTGATCGTATAAATAAAGCTGATGATAACGGTGAACATTTCTTTAAATATATGGTTAATAATCATAAAAATATTAATACTTATTTTGTATTATCAAAAGATAGTGCCGATTATAGTAGATTAAAGAAAATAGGTAAGGTTTTAGATCCAAATTCTAATAAGTACAAATTATTATTTCAAATATCAGACTATATTGTATCATCACATGCTGAAAACTATATATTTGCTCCTCTTGGTAATAGTAGTAAATTTGTACATGACCAATATTATTTTAAATATATTTTTCTACAACATGGTATTACCAAAGATGATTTAAGCCCTTGGATTAATATCAATACTAAAAAAATGGATATGTTTGTAACTGCTGCTAAACCAGAATATAATTCAATATTAGAATATAACTATGGCTTTAATAAAGATATTGTTAAACTTACTGGCTTTCCACGTTTTGATACATTATTAGACCGCCAAAAACAAATTAAAGTAAAAAAACAAATCCTATTATCTTTTACTTGGAGAAATAGTTTAACCAGTAAAATAGATAAAGAAACTGGACAAAGACTTTATAATGAGGACTTTAAAAATAGTGAATATTTTAAAACTTTAGATAAAATTATGAATGATAAGAAACTTATTGAAGCATTAAAGAAGAATGATTATCAAATTAAGTTAGTTCCTCATCCAAATGTTTTATGCCAATTACAAGATTTTACTGAAAATGATTATATAAAAATAGAAAAAAATCCGATTGATTATCAGAAGGAATTTTGTGAAAATGCTTTGCTTATAACAGATTATTCTAGTATCTTTTTCGATTTTGCTTATCTTAAAAAGCCAATTATTTGTTATCAATTTGATCGTGAAGAATTTTATAAGAATCAAGTATATAATAAAGGATATTTTAACTATGATACAGACTGTTTTGGCCCAGTTTTTACAAAGTATGATAGTTTTATCGATGAAATAATAAAAACCGTTGAAAATGGTTGCCAATTAGATAAAAAATATGAAAATAGAATTAATAATTTTTATACATATAATGATAAAAATAATTGTGAAAGAGTATATAATGAAATTATGAATCTAAAATAATAGAGAGGAATTTATAGATGAAAAGAAATATAGTAGAATACTTAGATGAAATATCCAATAAATATCCTGAAAAAGACGTATTTATTGAAAATGATAAAAATAAAATAACTTATCATAAATTTAATAATGATTCTAAAATAATAGCAACCAATATTTTAAAATTTAAACCACTTTCTAATAAACCTATCGCTATATTTATAGATAAAAGTATTGATTGCTTAAAATCAATGTTTGGCATAATGTATTCTGGTAACTTTTATTGTGTATTTGATGTCACATCACCTAAAAATAGAATTGATAATATTATAAACACCTTAAAACCAGAAATAATTATAACAAATAATAAAAACATCCAAAAAATAAATGAATACAATTATGGTATCGATATTTTAAATATTGATGACTTAAAATATCAAATAGATAATAAACTTTTAAATAGCATAAATAGATGTGATACCGATCCAGCGTATGTATTATTCACATCAGGCTCAACTGGTGTTCCTAAAGGAAGCTTAATAACTCATAAATCTTTAATATCATATGTAGAATGGTTTAAAAAGGCTTTTAACATAAATAGTAGAACCATTTTTGGAAATCAAACACCATTTTATTTTAGTATGAGTGTATCAGATGTCTATTCTACTATTATAAGTGGTGCTACTTTATGCATTATTCCTAAAATAAACTTTTCATTTCCAATTAAATTAATGGAATACTTAAATACATATAAGGTAAACACAATATATTGGGTTCCATCAGCTTTAAGTATAGTTGCTAATGTTGGAACATTTGACTATGCTAAACCAAAATACTTAAAAAAAGTATTATTTGCTGGTGAAGTAATGCCTATGCCTCAACTAAATATTTGGCGTAAATATTTACCAAAAGTAATGTATGCAAATTTATTTGGACCTACTGAGACAACAGATATCTGTACTTATTATATTGTTAATAGAAAATTTAAAGATAATGAAACTCTTCCTATTGGTAAGCCAGTAGAGGGATCTTGCACTATCATGATTAATGATAATGGAAAAGAAGCTAAGGTAGGAGAGGTAGGAGAGTTATTTATTAAAGGAAGTATTGTAGGAAGTGGATACTATAATAATCCAGAAAAAACTTCTTCAGCCTTTGTTCAAAATCCTCTTCATAATAATTACCCAGATATAGTATACAAAACAGGCGACATTGGAAAAGTTAATAAATATGGCGAAATAGAATATTTAGGTAGAAAAGATTATCAAATTAAGCATATGGGGTATCGTATTGAATTAGGAGAAATTGAAACTAATATTAATTCATTAAAAGGATTAACTATATGTGCTTGTATATATGATGATATTAAAAGTCATATTGTTTTATTCTTTGAATCAAACACATTAACAGAAGAAGATGTGTATAGTTATGCTGATAAAAAATTATTAAAATATATGAGACCACAAAAGGTTGTCAAACTTCCAAAAATGCCTTATAATGCTAATGGCAAAATAGATAGAGTAAAATTAAAACAAGACTATCAGAAAGGAGATTATTAAAATGAAAGAAGTAATAGAAGTCTTAAATGAAGTTAAACCAGGAGAAGATTATGAGAATGCTACTAATCTAATTACTGATGGAATATTAACATCATTTGATATAGTCACATTAGTATCACTTTTAAATATGAAGTTTAATATTAATATTAGCGTTATGGATTTAGTACCAGAAAACTTTGAATCTGCTAGCGCTATTCTAGAATTAGTTAACAAACTAAAAGAAAACTAACCTTAAACTAATTCATTTTATTTTGTAGGGAGGACAATATGAGTTATACATCGTTAAAATTTTTATTATTTATTTTAGGAACAATGATTTTATATTATTTATTTCCTAAGAAGTACCGTTGGATTATTTTAACAATTAGTAGTACAATTTTTTATGTTTTATTAAGTGGTAAATTATTAATTTTTGCTATATTAGGTACAATAATATCTTATATATCTGCTATATTAATAAGTAAACACGAAAAAAAGAAAAAACTTATATTAACAATATCAATATTATTAACATTAAGCTTTTTAGCAGTATTAAAATATGATAATTTTATCCTATCAATGATAAATCCAATTATAAACTTAATAGGTATTTCAATTCCATATAAAAAGTTTCTTTTGCCAATTGGAATATCATATTATACACTAGAAATGATTGCATATATCACTGATGTATATCGTAAGAAAAATGAACCAGAAAAAAACATTTTAAAATTATATACATTTTTTATCTATTTTCCAAAAATTGTTGAAGGACCAATATCAAGATATGGAGATTTATCTAAAACATTATTTGCAGAAAATAAATTTAACTATGATAATTTTAGAAAAGCTTTTGTATTAATTGGATTTGGTTTTTTCAAGAAATTAGTTATAGCAGACCGTGCTGGAATATTTGTTGATAATTTCTTTAGTGATAATCATACTGGCATTCTAACAATAGCAGCAATAATATTATATACAATTCAAATTTATTGCGATTTTAGTGGATGTATAGATATAGTTAGTGGAGTATCAGAATTATTTGGAGTTAAACTTCCAGATAACTTTAAAAGACCTTTCTTTAGTACATCAATTCAGGAATTTTGGCGTAGATGGCATATTACTTTAGGTACCTGGTTAAAAGATTATATTTTCTTCCCAGTATCATTATCTAAAATAAATATGAAGTTAAATTTAAAGGTTAGAAAATTTAAATTTAAACATATATCACAATTTATTATAATAGCCTTCCCATTATTCTTTGTGTGGTTTATAAATGGTTTATGGCATGGCGCTAGTATCAAATATGTTGTATATGGTTTATATTATTATGTTTTAATGATGCTTGGAGTACTATTAAAACCCTTATTAGATAAATTTGTTAAAGTATTAAAAATTAATACTAAAGTATTTAGTTATAAATTATTTCAAATCCTAAGAACTAATTTAATTGTATGTTTTGGTATGTTTATTTTTAGATGTGAAACACTAAGTGAAGTAGTTACTCTTACTAAAGCCATACCAAGTACAAGTGGAAGAATTGGTTTATTTAAACTAGGTTTAACAGGAGCAGACTTTGCCATATTATTAATTGGAGTACTAGTTTTATCTGCTATTGAATTATCAGGTGAATTAAAAATAAATGTTAGAGAAAAATTAGAAGAACAAAATTTATTATTTAGATGGATTGTATACCTTTTAATTATTTTTACTATCATAATCTTTGGAATATATGGTAAAGGATATGATGCTAAAAGCTTTATTTATGGAGGATTTTAATGAAAAAGAATATTATAAATATTATAAAATTAATATGCTTTTTTTCAATTACTATTCTTTTAACAATGAAGCTAGGCATAATATTTACTCCCAAAGGATGGTATGATGAATATCAAGGACAAATATATACAATAAAGGGAATTAAAGAAATACCTAAGAACCAAATTGATATCTTATTCCTGGGTAATAGTAGCATTCAAAAAAGTGTATCTCCAATGCAAATATATGAACAAACAGGTATAGCATCTTATAACTATAGTGTTTCCTCAGCTAGAATATACATGGATTACTACTTTTTACAAAATATTTTAAATTATCAAAAACCTAAAGTTGTATTTGTTGATACTCCAACATTTTTCTATGATACTAAGGAAGTAGAACCAGAACAAAGAAAATCATTTGACTTTGAAAATTTAAATTTAATAAAATTAAAGATGATAAATGACAATATCTTTGAAACAACTTTTGAAGAAAAAGCATCATATGTATTCCCTATATTTAGATATCATTCAAGATGGAATGAAGTAAAAATTAAAGATTTTAATACTAGCCAAAAGTTTTATTCAGTTACTAAAGGATTTGTTTCATCATCTAAATTAAAAGCTAATAAAAATGGTTATAAATACATGCAACCAAATGATAAAAAAATTGACATGCAAAAAGACGTAAAAGAGTACTTTTATAAATTTATAGACTTATGTAAGAATAATAATATTGAAGTAATATTTCTAGGAATCCCTGATACTAGAGCATGGAACTATGAATCATCTATTAAAATGCAAGAACTTGCTAAAGAAACAAATACTATTTTCTTAGATTTAAATGATGAAAAAAAATATCCAATAAATTGGGAAAAAGATACTGAAGATGGTGGTATGCACATGAATGCTCTTGGTGCTATCACAATTACTAATTACATAATTGATTATTTAAAAGATAACTATAGTTTTCCTGATCATAGAAATGATAAATTGTATTCAAAATGGAATGAAGATTTAAAAATTTATCAAAAACAAACCAATAAAGCAATTAAAGAGATAGAAAAAAGTATCAAGAAAATAAATGATGGTGAAGTATGAAAACACACATTTTAAATATAACAAAATTATTAATATTCTTACTTCTAACAATTTATTTAATTACTTATTTAGGTAAAGTCTTTATGCCAAAATATTGGCATGATGATTTACAAGGTGCTATATATTCAGTCAAAGGTTTTTATGAGATTCCAAATAACACTTTAGATGTAGTTTTTGTTGGTACTAGTAGTATAAATAGAAGTATATCACCAATGCAAATATATGATAGGGAAGGAATAACATCATTTAATTATTCCGCACCTTCAGCAAGAGTATATACAATATATTATTTTATAAAAGACATTTTACAATACCAAAAACCTAAAGTAATATTTGTAGACACATGTACATTTTTTTATGAGGAGAAGGAAAGCGAACCATTAAGAAGAAAATCATTCGACTTTATGAAAATGAGTAAGGTAAAGAAAGAAATGATTGATGATAAAGTATTTGAAAATACTACTTTAGATAAAATCTCTTATTATTTTCCTTTATTTAGATTTCATACAAGATGGAATGAATTAAGAATCAGAGATGTCCGTGATGCCCACAAAAGATTTTATTCTATTAATAAAGGTGCACTTATATCTGGAAAAATAAATCCCAATGATAAAGATTATTCATATATGAAACCAACTGGAAAAAAAGTTGAGATGCAAAGCTATTCATTAGAATATTTCTATAAGATTATTCAACTATGTGAGGATAATGGGATAGATTTAGTATTTTTAGGTATGCCAGATGCCATAGTTTGGAATTATGAATCTTCAAAAGAAATGGAAAAGCTAGTTGCAAATACAAGTTCTAAATTTATTGATATCAATGATAAAAATAATGTTGAGATTAATTGGCATGAAGATACAGAAGATAATGGATGGCATTTGAATGCTATCGGGACAACTAAAGTCACAAATTTTATTACCGATTATTTAGTTCAAAATTACGACTTTACTAATCATAAAAATGATGAAAAATATTCCAAGTGGAATGAAGATTTAAAAAGGTATATAAAAATTGAAAAAAACGCTATAGAATCAATTAAAACAAAAATAAAGCAAAACGAAAAACCATCCAAAAAATAAAATAATCATTCTAATGTAATTAAATTCAGCTTGGATTAAAAAGCAAAAATAAAACACATTCTGTGATGTGTTTTATTTTTTGTGGAAAAATTTTTTCTTATGTCTATTTTTATTAACAAATCTATTTTTATTCTGAGGTAAATTAATTAAAAAATTCAATTTTGAATTTATATCATCTGAATCAAAAATATTTTCCAATTCTTCAAAAGAAATAAAAGAATTTTCATCATATTCAAATATATATGTATTTGGATCTACAATATCAGAATCGTGTATAAAATCAACATAGTTTTTACTTTTTTCAGTTAAATCACTTGTCCATCTATGCACACTAGAACGATCCCAGAAAATATCATCTTTAATTTTTCTAATTGGATTACCACCCCATGAAGAATTATTATTTATTAATTTATTAGAAGAAACACTCATTGCAGCAATTATACTGCCAGACTCAACTTTAGTCCCTTTTAAAATTAACGCATTTTGTCCAATCCAAACATGATCTCCCAGATATATACTTTTAGAATTATTTAGTCTGTTTTTATCTACGGTTGAATAGATTAAATGAGGGTCAGAAGTTCTAAACCAGATTCCAAAAGAAAAAATACTATCATTACCTATAAAACAATGCTTTCTCTCTGATAAGCTCATATTAATAACGCCATTAATATAATTATCTCTTCCCATATAAAACACACTATTATTATAAATATCAACGTGTAATTTATATGGATCCTTACTTTTAGACAAATATATTAAAGAATTATCATTATTAAAAACTATAGAACTATTTAGAATTTTTACACCATCTTCACAGTATAGAATGTTATTATTACCTATAAACTGTATAGATGAATTTTCCATATATGGAATGGTTCCAATCAAAGTATTATTATTTTTATTTTTCAGTTTCTTTAATTCATTACTATTTTCAATAATTACCATATTATCACCCATAAATATAGTATATCATATTTTTAAATGTTTATAATAATTATTGAAAACTATTAGTTTTTGGATTATATAAAAAATATTTAAATTACATGAAACCTAAACATGGCAAATCCATTACAACTAAAACTTGTTCAAAACTAAAGACTTTTTGTTAGAAATATGGTACGATAATATTAGGTGATAAAGTGAAAAAGTTTTTATCAAATATAAAAAAATATTATAAATATGCAATTCGATCAGCTAAAGCAGAACTTAAAAGTGAAGTAGCAGATTCATATCTTAACTGGCTATGGTGGATTATAGAACCATTTTGTTTTATGTTAATATACGTATTTGTCTTTGGTTATGTATTTAAAAATAATACACCTCATTTTGCATCTTTTGTTTTTGTAGGTTTAACTGCCTGGGAATTTTTTAATAGAATGATTTCTGGTAGCGTAAAATTAATAATTAATAATAGAGATTTAGTTACAAAGGTATATATTCCTAAATATATTCTTCTATTATCTAAATCATTTACATATTTATTTAAAATGGGAATTTCTTTATTAATTACATTTGGACTTATGATATTCCAAGGCGTTACTTTTAGCTGGCATATTATACTTTTAATACCTATAATAATTATTCTTTATATACTATCTTTTGGTATAGGCATGATATTAATGAACTTAGGTGTAACAATTAATGATTTAGGAAATTTAACAAATATTGTTCTTAGAATGGTTTTCTATTTATCAGGTGTTTTTTATAATTTAAATGAAAGATTAACTGGTAATTTAAGATTTCTCTTACTAAAATTAAATCCAGCTGCATTTTTTATGAATGAATTAAGAAATGTACTATTAAATAACTCTATTCCAGACTTTTTATGGCTTGGTATTTGGTTTATAATTGGTTTATTATTATGCCTAATTGGAATTCATATGATACATAAAAATGAAAATAGTTATGCGAAGGTGATATAATGGGAAAAAATATTGCAGTTAGTGTTAAGAATTTGCACATTACATATCGTGGATTAAAAAAAACATCTATTAGAGCATCCTGGACTAAATTAAAAAATAAAGTAGAAGTATTTGAAGCTTTAAAAGGTGTAAGTTTTGATATAGAAGAAGGAAAAATTTTAGGTATAATTGGAAAAAATGGTAGTGGTAAATCAACTATGTTAAGAGCAATAGCAGGTATATTTTCTCCAGATAAGGGAAGTATAGATTTACATGGACATTCAATTTCTCTATTATCTATTGGAGTAGGATTTAATAAAAAATTAACTGGTAAAGAAAATATATATTTATCTGGAATGCTTTTAGGATTTAGTGAAGAAGAAATTCAAAAAAAAGAAAAAGAAATAATTGATTTTGCTGACATAGGTAACTTTATAAATAAACCAGTAAAAACATATTCATCTGGAATGTATTCAAAGCTAGCTTTTGCTATTACTGCTATACTTGAAACAGATATAATGCTTATAGATGAAGTTTTATCAGTTGGAGATGCTAGATTTAAAGAAAAAAGCTATAATAAAATGAAAAGTCTTATCTCAGATGATAAAAGAACAGTATTAATAGTATCTCATAGTTTAGGGACTATTAAAGAACTTTGTGATGAAGTTTTATGGCTTAACGATGGAAAAATAGTAGAAATAGGAAAACCTGCTGATATTATTCCTAAATATGAAAAATTTATGAATGAGTTATAATGAAATGAGTTGATAATATGATTGAAAATTTAATTTCAAGTTTTAAAAAACCACCATTAATTAGTATTATTATGCCTGTATATAATTGTGAAAAATACTTAAAAGAGTGTTTAGATTCTTTATTAGAACAAACACTAAAAGATATTGAAATAATATGTATTGATGATGAGTCAACTGATAATTCTTATCAAATATTATGTGATTACAAAGCTAAAGATAAAAGAATAAAAATATATAAACAAAAACATTCAAATGCTGGAAATGCAAGGAACATAGGAATTCAAAAATCTCGAGGAGAATATTTATTATTTCTAGATAGCGATGATTTTTTTGAAAAAGATTTATGTAATAAAACTTATAATGCTGCCCATTCTAATGATATTGATATTTTATTATTTGGAGCTTATAAATATGATAATGAGACAAAAGAAAAAACAAAATATACATCATTACTTGATACTAAATATGCTCCATTAAATGAAGTATTTAGTCCATTTGATGTCAAAGAACATTTATATCACATAACATCAGCAGCTCCTTGGTGTAAATTGTTTAAAGCTTCTTTTATAAAAAAGAATAATATTAAATTCCAACCATTATCAAATGCAAACGACGTTTATTTTTCCAGAACTGCATTTGCACTTGCTAATAAAATGTATGCGATAGATGAACCATTAGTTAACTATAGAGTTAATCATGGTAATAATACTCAAAAGAATAAATATAAAGATCCATTAGCTTTTATTAGGGCATATAAAAAAGTTAAAGAGACACTAGAAAAAAATAAATTATTTGGAACGTATTATCAAACATATATGAATGTACTTATAACAGAAATTGTTTATAACTATAATACTATTCAAACAGAAGAAGGTAAAAAGTTATTATTAGATTCATTAAAAAATGGTGATCTTTTAGAACTTGGTATAGATGTAATTAATGAAAACCTAATTTATGCTCATCAAAAATACCAAAAATATAAAGAAATAATGAAATAAATAAAAGAGGTGTAAAATGTCTTTTGAAGTAAATGGCAATAATATATTCTTAATTGTATTAACAACATTTATAACCAGTTTATTATTAGTACCAGTTGTAAAAAGAATGGCAATTCATATTGGTGCAATGGATATGCCTAATGCTAGAAAAGTTCATACTAAACCTATGCCTAGATTAGGAGGCTTAGCGATATTTTTATCATTTCTATTAGGCTATATATTATTTGGGGCGTTAACTAGTCAAATGATATCAATTCTTATTGGCGGTTTTATATTAATAATATTAGGCATTTGTGATGATATTAAACCATTAAATGCATCATATAAGTTAATATGGCAAATAATTGCTGGAGCAGTTGTGGTATTTTATGGAAATATTTCATTGCCAACCTTAAGTGCATTTGGCTTACATTTAAATTTTGGAATAATAGGTTACCCTCTCGCACTACTATTTATAGTAGCAATTATAAATGCAATTAATTTAATTGATGGTTTAGATGGTTTAGCATCTGGTACTTGTTCAATATTTTTCTTAGCTGTATCCATAATAGCCTTCTTTTTACATCGTATAAATGGTTTAGACGTAACTTTAAGTTTAATAATGCTTGGAGCAACATTAGGATTCTTAATATATAATTTCTATCCAGCTAAAATATTTATGGGTGATACTGGTAGCATGTTTTTAGGCTTTATGATATCTGTAATAGCTTTATTAGGATATAAATCTACGACTGTAACATCATTAATCGTACCTATTATTATTTTATTCTTACCAATTTTGGATACTATATTTGCTATATTTAGAAGAATCCTAAAAGGAGAAAGTATTGGTAAACCAGATAAACAGCACATTCATCATCAACTTCTTAATTTAAATAAATCAGTTAAAAAAACAGTTTTAATAATGTATGCATTTAATTTAATATGTGCAGCTATTTCTGTATTTTATGCTCTAGGTGATAATATGTTAGCAATTATACTTTATATTATCTTAATAATTATTACAATTGTATTAGTCTTTAAAACAGATATTTTATTTGAACATAATAAATAAAAATAGCACAGCAAATAATTAAAATTTAATTTTAACTAGATTTTATGCCTATTTGTAAGGCTGTAAAATCAAAATAAAAAAATATGAGTTATA
>CACZRB010000095.1 GCA_902783555.1 uncultured Erysipelotrichaceae bacterium | reverse complement strand
ATATTATCTTTTTCATAAAAAGCATTAACTAATTTCATAAGTTCAGCAATAGCTGTATTAAATTTCATTGCTTCAATATCTAATGATACTTTCTTAATTGTTTTGTGAATGGTATTTTCTAATTCTTTAGTTATTTCGCCGCTAGATACTCTTTCTTTTAATTTGTATACTCTATCTAGGAATCTTGATACACCTTTAATTGCATCGTCATTCCATGGACATTCTACTCCATAATCCCCCATAAATAGGATATATGTTCTTAGGGTATCAGCACCATATGCTTCAATTTCATCTAATGGATCAATAACATTTCCCCTTGATTTACTCATTTTTTCACCATCTGGCCCTAGAATTAATCCTTGAGCAGTTCTTTTAGCATAAGGTTCAGAACATGGTACTACACCAATATCATATAAGAATTTATGCCAAAATCTTGAATAAATCATATGTCTTGTAACATGTTCCATACCGCCATTATACCAATCAACTGGCATCCAGTATTTTAATTTATCCATACTTGCTAGTTCATTATCATTTTTAGGATCAATATATCTTAAGAAATACCAAGAAGATCCAGCCCATTGTGGCATAGTATCGGTTTCTCTTTTAGCATCTTTACCACATACAGGGCACTTACAATTAACAAATTCTGGAAGTTTTGCAAGTGGACTTTCTCCATCAGTACCTGGTTCAAAGTTTTCAACATCTGGTAGTCTTAAAGGTAATTCTTCATAAGGTATTCTAACATCTCCACAATGTTCACAATGAACGATTGGAATAGGTTCACCCCAATATCTTTGTCTATTGAAAGCCCAATCTTTCATTTTATATTGAACACCTTTTTCACCAATATGATTGTCTTCTAAATATTTAGCTACAAGTTCAATTGCTTCTTTTTTATTAGTAATTCCATTTAAGAATTCACTATTTATCATCTTACCATCGCCAGTATATGCTTCTTTAGTTATATCTCCACCTTCAATAACTTCGATAATTGGAATATTAAATTTATTAGCAAATTCAAAGTCTCTTTCATCATGAGCAGGAACAGCCATAATTGCACCAGTACCATAACCCATCATAACATAATCAGAGATATAAATTGGTATTTCTTTATTATTAATTGGATTAATAGCAACTAACCCTTCTATTTTAACTCCAGTTTTATCTTTATTAATTTGAGTCCTTTCAAATTCGGTTTTTCTTTTAGCAAATTCACGATATTCTTCGATTTTATCCATATTGCTTATTTTATCAGCATATTTGTCAATTAATGGATGCTCTGGAGCCATAACCATAAATGTTACCCCAAATAAAGTATCTGGTCTTGTAGTATATACCTTTAATGTTTCATTTAGTCCTTTAATATTAAAATTAACAAATGCACCGGTAGATTTACCAATCCAATTTTGTTGTTGTAATTTAACATTTGGTAAATAATCTACTTCTTCTAAACCTTGTAATAATTTATCAGCATATTCTGTTATTCTTAAATACCAAACTTTCTTTTCTTTTTGAATAACATCAGAGTGACATATATCACACTTTCCACCTTGTGAGTCTTCATTAGCAAGAACTACTTTACAACTAGGACAATAGTTAACATAGGCAGTATCTCTAAATACTAAGCCATTATCAAACATTTTCATAAATATCCATTGAGTCCATTTGTAATAGTTTTCATCAGTTGTATCTACTACTCTACTAAAATCAAAGGAAAAGCCTACTCTTTTTAATTGTTCAGTAAATTTTTTAATATTGTTATCTGTTACAATTCTTGGATGAGTATTTGTTTTCATTGCATAGTTTTCAGTTGGAAGTCCAAATGCATCAAATCCAATTGGAAATAATACATTATAACCTTCCATTCTTCTTTTACGAGCTATTACTTCTAAGCCACTATAAGCTTTTACATGTCCTACATGCATACCAGCTCCAGATGGATAAGGGAATTCTACTAGTGCATAGAATTTCTTTTTACTATAATCATCTGTAGCTTCAAAAGCATGGCTTTCTTCCCAAATATTTTGCCATTTATTTTCTATTTCTTTTACGTTCATTTTTTATTCCTTCTTTCTTTTTTAAAATATAACCTATTATAGTATAACTAATTATTATTAACGCCATAAGTAAGGCAAATCCAATTAATAGTTGCCATATAGCATTTGTTTCTACCATAGTACACATTGTTCCAACGCTTGATATGATTAAACTATTAATAAGTACAAAAATCAGGGCTAACCGATTTTCATTCATACTCTTACGATTTAAATGAAAACGACTAGCTAATATATCAAATTCTTTCATATCTTTTAATGTTTTCTTTTTTCTCTTTATAAAGTATATTACTAAATACACAACAAATATAATGAAAAATGATGTCATAAATACAATTAAATCTTCCATAATACTTCCTTTCTAAAAAAATAAAACCACAACTTTTCTAAGGACGAAAAGCCGTGGTACCACCTTAATTTTTACTCTAAAGTTATAAAGGACTTCTCCTAATACATCCAAAAGCAAGTTCATATAATTTATTTATTAGTTTCCATCAACCACTAACTTTCTATTAAATATAAATTATATTACTACTCTTTTTTCTTCTGCTTACATGATGTATTATATAAAATTATTATACATTTTTCAATAGTATTTTTTATTTTGTTAACCAGGTACTTGTTGGACTTGTACTATTTAGTGATGTATAGCTTGTTTCAAGTGAATCTTTTAGTGTTACTGAAATAGTCATAGTTATCGGATATACTTTTGATGCTTCTGCAATTATCAGGACTAAAGCAAATACTGATAAAGTTATTAGTATTTTATTGCTTTTTGTTTCACCTTTACACTAACTTTTAGAGTACTCTTTTTCCCATAGAAAAATCACACTACCTTACAGTGTGATTATATCATTTTCTTATATTTATATATAAGTATTATGTTATTATTATTTATTCATTAAATCTACGTTTTTAATAGTTATTAAATATATATCTTTACTATCTTTGATATAGAAAATACCTTTTTCGTGTTTTACTATATTAAAGTATATTATTGGTAGTTTTAGATTATCTCGTACATCTAATAATTCATTAAAACTCTTTACTTCAGTTACATTATAATCATTTAAATTAATTTGAGTTTTACTTTCTACAATTAACCTATCATAACTATTAAGAATTTTATTAACATATTTATCATATGCTGTTTTAGGTTTATATAATAATAGTAGATAACTTATAATTTTACTTAAAATATAGCTGGTTAGTATAAAGAAGATGATTTCAATTATTAATGGTATTTTATTAAATATTACCTTTCCACTTGTGAAAACTTGTTTATTAGTATTTTGATTTGTTTTATCTAATGCTATTTCTATTGCTTTTTCAGATAATGGTATTTTAATATTTACTCTATTTGTTTCATTAATATCGTAATTTACATCTTCATCTGTTTTAGATAATACTTCTAAATAAACATTTAAATAACTATTTGTATCAACACCATATTCTGCTCTAAAGCTATTGGCTAAGTTATTGTAGTAACCATAATCTATTTTTACATTTTCTTCAAAATCTAGGACACTACTATCTTCTAATTTTTTTGTTTTAGTATCTACTAAAGTATATTTTTTTTCTAAATATTTATGAACTCCATTACTATTTTCAATTATTAAATCAGCAACTATTTTATAGTCGAAATTCATATTTGTTTTCTGACTTGCTTTAAACAAATAATGATAATCTAAATCAATGTAATTAATTAAGCTAGCAATATATGCTCTATCCATTTCTAAGTAATCATCATTATAATAATTGTTATTATTTAAATAAACTTTATAATTTATATTACCATTTGTAGAATATACAATAGGTAATACTTTTTCTCTTTCAATTGTTTTAGTTGCAAATATTATGCATATAGCAAATGATATTATAAAGGCCGCAAAATAAAGAACCATCCTCATTTTATAACTAATATACATTTTAGCTTTTTTTTCTTTTGAAGGCTTAGAAGATGTAATTTCTTCATTAGTTTTTTTGACTTTTTCAGTTGCATTTTTCTTTACCTTAACTTCGTCTTTTTTAACTTTAGCCTTTTTATTTTGATTTTTCTTCATTTATACTACTCCTCGTATAATAGTTTTTGTATGAGAAAAATTGTATATTTTTTCTTACATTGACTATTTTATTTTTATTCTATTTTTTAAAGTAAAATAGTTAAAACTTATTGGATTAT
>CACZRB010000094.1 GCA_902783555.1 uncultured Erysipelotrichaceae bacterium | reverse complement strand
TCTCTAAGTGATAATACACATCTATAATCTGTAATATTAAAATCTTTATAAACATCAAATATTAAATCTACAACTCTTTTAAATTCATCTTTTATTTGCTCAGGAGTTACAAATAAATGGGCATCATTTTGACAGAAATGTCTTCCTCTTTCAATACCTTTAACAGCTCCACTTGCTTCATATCTAAAATCATGAGCAATTTCACCAATTCTAATAGGTAAATCCTTATAAGAATGAAGTTTATTCTTAAATATCATCATATGATGAGGACAATTCATTGGTCTTAAAACAAAAGCTTCCCCATCTAATTCCATTGCAGGGAACATATTTTCTTTATAATGATCCCAGTGTCCTGATGTTTTATATAACTCTACATTACCAACACAAGGAGTTAAAACATGTAAATATCCAAGACGTCTTTCCTTTTCCTTAATATAGTTTTCTAATTCTTGCCAAATAATATATCCATTAGGTAAAAACATTGGAAGACCACGACCTACTAAATCATCAGCCATAAATATTTCTAAATCTTTACCTATTTTACGATGATCTCGCATAGATGCTTCTTCTAATTCTTTTAAATGAGCTTCTAAAGCTTCTGGAGTATCAAAACATACTCCATAAATTCTTTGAAGCATTTTATTTTTAGCATCACCTTTCCAGTATGCTCCACTAACCTTTAATAATTTAAAGTTTTTTAATAGTTTAACATTTTCTACATGTGGACCACGACAAAGATCAGTAAAATCTCCTTGTGAATAACAAGAAATAATTGTATTTTCTTCATCCATATTATTAATTAAATCTATTTTATATGGATCATCCTTAAAAGTTTCTAAAGCTTCTTCCTTACTTATTTCATGACGAATAATATTTTTACCATCTTTTGCTAAGTGTTTCATTTCTTTTTCAATAGCAGGTAAATCTTCTTCTGTTAAAGTTACACCATCTAAATCAATATCATAATAAAACCCTTCTTCAATAACTGGTCCTACCCAAAATTTAGCATTTGGATATAAATGTTTTACTGCTTGTGCCATTAAATGTGCACAAGAATGATTAAGAACATTTAATTTTTCATCTTCTTTAATATTTATCATTATCTTTCCTTCTTTCTATTATTAAATATTTCGTAATAACAAATAAAAAAGAATGATACTAGGAGTCAATAGACGGTACCATCCTTTGTTTATCTTAATCTTATAACGGCCATGCCGGGATCACCTTTCGGGTCCAGTTCATAGGTAGTAATTATTATCTATCTTAATTGTTTCCACCAAATCCAATCTCTCTTTAAAGAATTAATAATAATCTTGTCCTAATCAAAACATTTAATATATTTTTAGTTTAACACTTTATTTTAAAATGTCAACTAATTATCTTTATTTTCAACTTCTAGAAGTAAATCACTATTTTTAAAATAGTTTATTCTCATAGCATCTTTAACTTCTTCCATCTTTCTTATACCAATTTCTCTTGCTTTATTTGTTCCTTCTTCTAAAATTTTTAATACTTCAGGAATATTTTCTTCTAATTTTTTACGTTTTTCTCTAATTGGCTTTAACTCATCTTGTAAAACATTATTTAAGAATCTTTTAATCTTAACATCTCCTAAACCACCACGTCTATAATGATCTTTTAATTCTTCTAAATTTTTATATTCTGGTAAGTATTTAGCAAAATGTTCATCTCGAGCAAAAGCATCTAAATATATAAATACCGGATTACCTTCAACTTTACCTGGATCTTCCACTCTTAAATGATTAGGATCTGTAAACATACTCATTACCTTTTTTTCAATAACTTCTGGTTCATCAGCAAGATAAATACAATTACCTAAAGATTTACTCATCTTAGCCTTACCATCAATTCCTGGTAATCTTTGCGCTGTTTTATTATCAGGAAGTACAGCTTTAGGCTCTACAAAAATCTCTCCATATAAACTATTAAAAGATCTAACAATTTCTCTTGTTTGTTCAATCATAGGTAATTGATCTTCCCCAACCGGAATTACATTAGCATCAAATAAAGTAATATCAGCAGCTTGACTTACAGGATAAGTTAAAAATCCAACTGGAATACTTGTCTCAAAATTTCTTAATTTAATTTCTTCTTTTATAGTAGGATTTCTTTGTAATCTAGATAAAGTAACTAAATTTAAATAATAGAAAGTAAGTTCACATAATTCAGGTACTTGAGATTGAATAAATATAGTACTTTTTTCTGGATCAATCCCACACGCTAAATAATCAAGTGCAACTTCAATAACATTTTTTCTAACCTTTTCAAGATTCTTAGCATTATCTGTTAAAGCTTGAGCATCAGCTATTTCAATAAAAATACTATCAAATTCTCCACTATTTTGAAGTTCTACTCTTCTTTTTAAAGAACCAACATAATGACCTAAATGTAATCTTCCTGTTGGTCTATCTCCAGTTAAAATTATATTTTTCATATTACCATCCTTTTAATCTTCAATAATAGCCTTAATTCTTCTTACACCAGCTGATGATGCTTCCTCTTTAACTATTTTAAATTTTCCAATTTCTTTACTATTTTTAACATGAGGTCCCATACATATTTCTTTAGATACATTCCCTACTGAATATACCGTAACAATATCTGGATATCTTTCAATAAACATAGCTTCAGCACCTAATTTTACAGCTTCTTCTTTAGACATTTCTTCCACAGTTACATCTAAACCAGCTTGAATCCATTCATTTACTAAATCTTCTGCTCTTTGTTTTTCTTCTTCAGTTAATTTATGATCGCATGTAAAATCAAAACGCATTCTTTCATCATTAATATTAGAACCCATTTGGTGTGAACTAGGTCCAATTACTATTTTTAAAGCAGCATTAAGTAAATGAGTAGCAGTATGATATCTAGTTTCCTTCTTTGAATCTCCTGCTAAGCCACCTTTAAACATACCTTTAGACGCAGTTCTTGATAATTCTTGATGAGCTTTAAATTTTTCTTCAAAACCTTTTATATCAACATTTAAACCTTTATTACTTGCTTCTTCTTGAGTAAGTTCTATTGGGAATCCAAAAGTATCATAAAGTTTAAAAGCAAGTTCTCCAGATATTTCTGATAAACCATTAGTTTCTTTTTCAAATACTCTAAGACCCTTTTCTAAAGTACGATTAAACTTTTCTTTTTCTTTCTTTAATTCATCTAATATTACATTTTTATTTTCAGATAGTTCACTATAATATTTACTATATTTATCAATAATTAATAAAGCAAGAACTTCTTCCCAATTAGAATTAACATTTATATTTAAATATCTAGTATGTCTAATCGCTCTACGGATTAATCTTCTTAAAATATATCCTCTATCAGTATTAGAAGGTTTAACCCCTGCTTTATCAGCTAAAATAAAGACCGCTGTTCTCATATGATCAGCTACTATTCTCATAGATTTTTTATTTTCTTCATATTTCAAACCACTTATCTGTTCAATTTTTCTAATTACATCAACCCATACAGAAGATAAATAATTATCATTAACACCTTCTAATATTGCAGCTGTTCTCTCAACTCCCATACCAGTATCAACATTCTTTTTAGGGAGTTCTGAAACTTCACCATTTTCATCTTTATAATATTCCATAAATACATTATTCCAAATTTCAACCCATCTAGAATCCTTAGGATCAAATTTAGTAGGTATTTCATCATCACTTCTAAAGTAAAATATTTCTGTATCTCCACCACAAGGGCCAGATTCACCTGCAATCCAGAAATTATCTTCTGCACCTAAATATGCAATTCTATCTTCACTAATTCCATGACTTTTCCAAAAATTAGCACTTACATCATCCCTAGGTATTTTATCATCCCCCATATAGACAGTAACAGCAAGTCTTTCTACCGGAATATTTAAAACACTAGTTAAAAATTCAAAACTAAACGCAATAGATTCTTCTTTAAAATAATCTCCTAAAGACCAATTACCTAACATCTCAAAGAAAGTATGATGAGTCTCATCACCTACAGAATCTAAATCATTAGTTCTAACACACTTTTGATAATCAACTAGTCTCTTACCATAAGGATGTTCTTTTCCCATTAAATAAGGAATTAATGGTTGCATACCAGCTGTATTAAATAATACACTTGCATCATTTTCAGGAACAACTGGCGCTGAAGGAATTTGTTTATGTCCTTTACTTACAAAATAATTAATATACATATCTTTTAAATTCATAGATATTCCTTCTTTCTTCAAACACTATTTTACCTTAAATTAAACAAAATAAAAAGAGAAAATTACTTAATACATAACATATTAATTTTCTCTTTTCTAAAGTATTATTTATAAACTTAAAGTATATGGATTACTACTTGTACCACTTCCACCTGTTATTTTAACATTTGCTTTTAAATAAACAACGGGTTTAACACCAACTGTAGCTGGCATAGTTCCAACATGATTTGCATAGAATCCTTGATATCCATTTAATTCAAATAAAACAGCATGACATGAATAAGTTCTATCTGATTGTAATGCAGTCATAGTCCAAGATCTATCACTAGCAAACCAAGAAGTTTCACGGCAATCAATATCGTTAGCATATGGACCAGCAAAACCATATAATGACCCACCACCATCGACACAAGCACTAGAAGAATAAAACACATCTGTTGCACTAGCTAAACCAACTTTGCCTACCCAAGTAGTTTTCTCTTCATCAGTAAAAATAGAACTAATTCCTGTATTAAATTTTGTTAATCCTACATTCCATACTGCATTATCAATAAGATTTTGTGCAGTTGCATCAAGAGCACTCGTACCTATAGTCATTATAGGCCAAGTAGATGGATTCCACACATCATCACGATAACGATTAGGAATTTTTACACCTTTAGCATATTTATTATTTAATTCACTGGCTAAAGTAGAATTAGCCCATACATTACTATTATTTTCAGACCAAAGGCTTTTTCCCAATGTATCATAACGTCTTATTTTTAATCTTTGTTCAACAGCACCACCATTTGTTTTAGCAACATCAAATACTCCAATTATTCGCCATAATTCATTATTAAATGATACAAAATTATTTGGACTTTTTCCAACATATCTGCAATCTCCAAATCGATCAATATGCATACCATTTGATGATGATTTACTACATATTATTTTTGAAGCAGGACATCCAGTATTTGAAGTACAAGCACTACCTCCACTTGTTGTATCTTTAGCTGTACATCTATTTCCACTATATTTAGAATATGCAAGTTTGTTATATGTACCACTTCCGCAAGTATTTGAACAAATTGTTCCATCTTGATATGTTACTTGATCACAACTATCTATTTGAACGGCTACTGTTTGAGTAGTAACTTTTCCATTATTTCCTGTTAATATTAATTGTCCTTTTCGATATCCTGGTGCCGTTAGAGTTGCATATATCTTAGTATATGGAGGATTTTGTAGTGCTATATTTTCTTCAGGATATACATCTCCTGTATCAGTAGATGAGCCTGGATTATTCCATTTCCATACAATAGATTTTATTCCAGATAAACTTTCTCCTATTTCAAATTCAAATGTTGAGCCAAAGTTTTCCCATTTACTATTTTTAAAATCACAAATATTGCTACATCCACCCATTATAGTTAAACGAGAGCCAACATTATTTGCCTTAGTACTATCATATTGGTATCTCATTGCTGATTTTATTAATGGACTTGCTGTATCTACTTTAGCGTGATAACTTCCAACTTCAGATGAATTACCAGCTTTAGTTACTACTTTATATCTTATGTAATATTCTCCAACTTCATTAACATAACTTCTTATTAACATATTGTTAGTTGTTGGAAATGTTGGATTACATGTATTTTCTGTGTCTTTACAATAATATATTGTATAATTATTATTATCTTCTTCTAATGATAACTTATAATTTAATCCTTTATCACTCCATACATTAGATTCAACTACTGCATTAGTTCCATCTTTTGTTGCTAATAAATTTACTTTCAAATTTGGAATGTCAAAATAGTATGGACCAGTTATTTTATTTGGCAAACTTATTCCATTTTTACTTGTTATACTTGGCTTTAACCATAAATAATATTTTCCACTTAAATTACTACCGACTATATTAAATGTAGTGTTATTATCTCCATCTGCATATACTAGTGGATAATTTGTATATTCTGGTGCTTCTTTCTGCGACGTGCTAAATCCATATTCTATTGTTCCACCAACAGATAAGCCTGATGTTCCTCCTGATACTGTTACATTTATTATCTTACTTTCACTCCACTCTTCATCACTTTCGGGATTTACGATTAATTCTGGTACGTCTAGAACTTTTTTAGTTGTTGTTACATCTTTTGTGCATCCAACTCCATTACAAAAAGTTTTAGTATTTATATTATATTCTAATGTTACTTTTTCACTATTCATGGAATTATTATTGGTTGGATTTACTACTACATTATTATTTTCATCATCATATTTTATAATCCCAAATTCAGCAAGAGTCCCATAACTTATTTCACACTGTAATACATTTGGATTATCTAATTTTTTCCCGCATCCTTTATTTAGTCCTATTAAGCATTCATCCCCATAACTTGTTGCATCACTAAAAAAGCATTTTCGGTTATTTTGAGCCCATAGTACTAGTGCTTGATTGGTTGTTTCTACTTTAGTAGCTAATATTTTTTCTTTTGAGTTTTTACTTGAAGAAGTTATTGTTGGTATTAATATTACAGCAAGTACACCTATTATTACTATTACTACTATTAATTCAACTAATGTAAATCCTTTTCTTTCCATAACTATTATTCCTACCTTTATTAACTATATTTTATCATTTTTTATTATATAAAAAAAGAGAAAGTTACTTTTCTCTTACAACTGATAATGTCCCATCACTTATACTTTCTGCAATTGTTAAAAGTTCACTACCAGATAATTTATCACTTGATAAATAAAAATCTATATACAAAATTAAATAGATAACTTAGATTATTAATAACAATATTAATTATTTAAATCAGAACAGTATTTATTACACTTATTAACTCATTAATAGACATTATTATTTCTTTATAAGCTATATCTTTTGCATATATATTTTTTTTAGCATAAATATTCCATCTTTCTTTTAAAATATAACTATCTTTGATTATTTCTAATGATTTATTAATATCACCATTGTATTCACGCTTTTTAAAAGTTTTATCAATTGCTAATCTTAAGTTCCTCTTATTAATCAATCCTTTATCTCTAGTACATATTAAATAAATATCATAATAATCTCTCATTCTACCATTTAATTCAAGACGATTTAAAATTGTTTCTAGTTTTTCTGCTAATATAGTTTCAATATTATATGCCCATAGATTAATAAACCTATCTTCTAATATTGGTTTATAATTATATGTAATAGCTTTAGGTGTTATTGGATCACCTGTAGCTATATCTACATGAAATTTTTCTTTTATATTATCAATTTGAACAATTAAATCTATTCTATATCCACCATATTCATCTTCATCTCTTATTGATGAAATACCAGAATATGTTAATTTGGCATTATCCTTCACATCAATAGATATAATAGTTTTAATCATTTTTACAATATTATCTTCTGTAAAATCTGCATTTCTAAATGCCGCATCTATATCCATTGTATTTCTATTTTCTACACCAAATAATGTACTTAAATAAAAACCACCTTTTAATATAAAATTATCCTTATACTTACTTAATGATAACCTTTCTAAAAATCTATCATACATATATAATCTAAGTAATGTATTAAAATCAACATTTTTATCTTTAGCAATATTTTTAATTTTATATTTAAGTTGCATACTGTTCATTCCAAAACCTCCATCTAGTCATACATTAGACTAATATAATTCATAACTTCCCTTCTAATTCCCATTATTTCCGCATATTTAGATAACTTTGTAAGGTCTTTATCTTTTCTTTTTAAATATTCTTTAACACTATATTTTATATGCTCTGAATCCATACGCTTTTTTGATCTTATAATATCACATATACATCTTTCAATATCATAAGATTTTACTTTATTTCCCATAGGTGTTTCCACTTCTGTAATTCCTAGCTCATAAATATCATCTGAAGCATAAAATACTTCATGATTTCTAAGTCTATGGTTATTATAAGTTCTTTTAACTGTTACATCATATCGTTCATTAGGGGCTTTTATAGAAAGGCCATGAAAATAAAGAGCAGTCATATGTGAAAATATTGCATTCGGAGTACTTAAACTAAACACATAATATTTATCTTCCATTTTTGTAGAATCAATATATATACCTGGAGCAACTCTTTCGATAATACCTTTTTCTTGCATAATCAAAAGATACATTCTATGAATATCAAACATATCAAGATATTTTGTTGTAATATAGCCATTATTATTTTTCATTAGTTCTTGTATTATTTCAATATTACTTTTTTCTTTAAATTCCTCTATTGTCATTTTATCCATAATATCACCCATTTGACAAATCTACTGATATTTTAATATTTTTCAGTTAATTAGTCAAGTTCATTCATATTTACCAACCTCTCTATTTTAACTAATTAAACGAAATTTTTTATAAAATTAAAAAGAGAAAATTACTTTTCTCCTACAACTGATAATGTCCCAGCACTTATACTTTCAGCAATTGTTAAAAGTTCACTACCAGATAATTTATCACTTGATAAATAAAAATCTATATTATTACTTGTCCAATATAATGAATTTGAACTAAGCGCCCCTACAACTTCACTAAGCATTAAAGGCTCACCATACACTGGAATAATTTCAAATTCACTTTTAGCTGTTGCTTTTTCTTCTACTAATGTAAATGGTGAATCACCCGTAAATGTTAAAATAACCCTATTACCTGTATCAGTATTAACTGTATCTTTACTATTTAAATAAGTATTAGTAGGTAAATATAATGGATAAATAATATCATCTATTATTTTACTAGTTTCTTCTTCTTTACAGCATTCTGTATCAATTAAAGACTCTAATTTAAAATAATCATCTTTAAAACTAGGCTTATAATCTACACTATTAAATTTAACTGTAATTTTAATTACATCATTACTATCTAATACTTCTACTTTTTTTAAGTTTTCTTTATCATCTAAATAAATTTTTTCTTTAACTAAATTAGCATTATTAGGATAATTAACTTTAGTAGTAATTATAAATCCATCACTAGTTTTTTCTCCTGAACTTTCACTATCATTATTAATATCTCTAACTAGAGAATCAATTAAATATCCCTGCGAACCATTATCTGGCCATTCACTTTGAAATTTAAAACTTTTATTTAAACTAGGTGTAACAACATAAACCCCTTCACTATTTTTAAGAATTACTTGCTCATGATTATTAATTGTATTTGTTAAATTAACTCGATATAAATCCTTACTTTTGGCAGCCTCTACATTATATGTAAAAGTATCTTCGTTACTTACAATATCCATAGTACCTTTAACTAAATAAGAATCCTTCTTTCCATTATTTTTAACAAAGCTATCTTTTATATTAGTATTATTACTACCTTTACCACATCCACTAATAGTAATAAGAATCACCCCTAATAAAAGAATAAAATATTTTTTCATTTAACCTCCTATCTAATATTATTTTATTTTTTTTAATTTATGTATAATAATTTTTACTTTGCTCATACTAGTATTAGAAAAGAGGTTAATATATGACAACATTACAAAAAGTATGTTTAGCTATTACCATTATTGGTGGCATTAATTGGGGATTAATTGGACTATTAGATTTTAATTTAGTAGAAGCCTTATTTGGAGCTGAATCTATAATTCCTAGAATTGTATATTCACTTGTTGGTTTAACAAGTTTAATTAATGTCGGCATCTTACTAATGGATCTAGATATGCACGAATAAAAAAGATGATCAATAAAATCATCTTTAATCCTTTTGAACTACATAATATACATTATCAACATTTACTAAAGTAACTACTCCCTTACTATCATATCCTAAATCTTTAGTATAAGACCACTCTAAAGTTACTTTATATCCATTTAGCGAATTATTATCTATTTTATAATTCGTTTTTTCTGATGTAATAACTTCTACAGAAGATACTTCAGGTAATTCTTGATTCCTATTATCATAAGAATTATCTTCCATGTATTTATATAACGTATTTTGAACATTTAATTTATAATTTGCTACATAATCAGGATGAACGAAAGCACTTCCTCCTACATCATACTTATTTATCTTATTATTTAAAGTATATAAATCTATAATGAATAATTTTGCAATATCTTTAGCATATTCTTCATCATTAATACTTTCCCCTTCAAGATTATCTTTTAGATGATTAAATATCTCTTTATATAAAGATGTATCATTACTTCTTAAAGCATAATCATACCCCTTAATAGTATCTAAATTAGAGACTTTAATTGGTTCTGGATTTTTTTCTTTATTCATCAAAATATATACAATACCACCAATTGCATATACAAAAATTATAATAAAAATAAATAAAACTATTTTCTTCTTCACATTCATCACCCTTATTTTATTTCTTTCGCTTCATCTTTATTTTGACTTGTCTTAATTAAGTCATGTGTAATTATCCCATTAGAAATATCAATTAAAGTATCTGTATAACCTCTAGCATTATTAATATAATCTTCACTTAAAATCTCATCAATATTTAATGGTTTATATTCTTCTTTACTATTACGATAGTATACCTTATTTGTTAAAAAATTACCATTAGGAAACGCTATAATATTATCATTTTTTACCTCAAATATATCATGACCTAAAGCATACTTATTATATATACCAAGCATATTACCAATAGTAGGCATAACATCAATCATTCCCATATAATAATCAACCTTAGTATTTAATATCTCGTTTTTAGTCCAAATTATTAGTGGAGTCTTTTTATTTAATTCATTAGCATAGTAATCATATAATACATACTCTTCTTCATCTTCTTTATATAAAGAACCAGTTTCAAAATTATAATTATAATAATATTCAAATTCTTTTGCATCTAATTGAGGATTATGATCACCATAAAATACAAATACCGTATTATTAAAATAATTACTACTATTTATATAATTAATAAAATCACCTAAAGCAGCATCTGCATAATGACTACTGCGTAAATAATCACCTAATTTAGTATCATTTAAATATGAATAAACCACTTCTTCATTCTTATTAGTTATTTCATCAAGTTTTCTAGTTTTATATGTTAAATCTATCTGTTCAAATAATTCATTATTATCAAAAGGAGTATGATTAGATAAAGTAATTATCGTACCCATATACTTTTTATTATTTTCTTCAATATTTTCTAAAATTGGTACTGCTTGCCTAAAGAAAGATTTATCTGATAATCCAAGACCAACTTCTTCATCAATAGTAAATGATGTTTGTGAATAGAAATCCATATAACCTAAAGATTTATGCATTTTATTTCTATTCCACATACTCGCTTTATTACCATGCATACTAAAAGTATAATAATCTCTATCTTTTAATAATTTTTGAATACTCGGATAATCTCTATCATAATAACTTACAAAGACTGTTCCACTAGAAGCAGGCATCAAAGAAGTACTTAAAGTAAATTCAGTATCACTAGATGTCCCTACACTTATTTGAGGATAAAAATTACTAAAATACATTCCCTCTTTAGAAAGTTTATTTAAATTAGGGGTTATTTCAATTCCATTAATATTTAAATCTATCAAAAATGACATAATACTTTCCATATGAACAAAAACAACATTATAATCTTTATACTTATTAGTATACTCATTATTACTCTTCTTGATAGTATTTAAAGCATAATAATCAGTAAATTTTTTATATGCAACATCATAACCAAACCAAGAATTAATTGTAGGTTTTAAAGTATTAATAAAATCATTCATTTGATAAACTGTTATTCCAAAATGATTAACCGCATATTCTCTATTCCATTGTTTAGTTAAACTACTCCAAGCTCCCCCATTCATAATTAAAGATCCAAAAGCAAATATAATAATGCCACCAACAATAACATGTTTAAACGTTTTCTTACCATCTTCAATCTTAGTTATAAAATTAAAATAATCCCTATTATTAAGCCTTTTATTTATTATAAAAAATATAACTGGCGCTAATAAATATATAAATTGAATAAGTCTTACTTTTTCTAAAACAGCATCTCCTACTTCACCAACTTGACCAACAGATGCAAGTAAACTAAATGATGCAAAAGAAGAATAAAACTTATAATAAATCGAATTTATTATACATACAATTGATAGAAAGCATAAACAAATAAATAAATAATTAAATTGTTTCTTAGGTTTAGTTAAAAAGCAAAATGAACCAATAATTATTGGCATACTAATATCAAATACTAAAGGATTAAATGCTAAATTACCACTAGTATATATTCTAACAAACACTTCACAAAAAATAGAAAGTATAACAAAAAAGCAAAATTGTTTATTATATTTAATAAAATGTAAAAAGGAATTATAAACTCTAATTATATTTTCTTTCATATCATTACCTTTCTATCTATAGTATTGTATCATTAAACAAATCAAAAGTAAATTTTAACCAAAAGATTTTTCCTAAAACACTTGAAAATAAAGTTATTTATGATATAATAACTTTATCAAATGCAGGTGTGGTTCAACGGCTAGAATGCAACCTTGCCAAGGTTGAGACGGGGTTTCGACTACCCTCACTTGCTCCATTTA
>CACZRB010000093.1 GCA_902783555.1 uncultured Erysipelotrichaceae bacterium | reverse complement strand
TAGTATGGTTGCTTTAGAAAACGGAACTAAGTTCTCAATTCGTGAAGGTGGACGTACTGTAGGTGCTGGTACTGTAACAGAAATTATAGAATAATTAAAACTCACTTCGGTGAGTTTTTTCTTGCCTATTTTTCAAAATATTAGTATCATTATAATAGGTGAGAATATGATAAAAATTAAAAGCAGTAATATTTTAAATAAAGTAAATAAAAATCATTACTTATTAAGATTATTACTATTAATAATATCTTGTTTTATTTTTGCCTTTAGTTATAATGCATTCTTAGTTCCTAATAATATTGTAACTGGTGGAGTATCTGGTCTTGCCATCATTATTAAAGAACTTACGGGGCTTCCAGTTAGCTATTTTATTTATGGTGCAACATCATTTTTAATTATTATTTTTTATATAATATTTGGTAAAGAAAAAACTATAAATACAATAATTGGGTCAATAATATATATGTTTATGGTTTCCTTAACAGAGCCACTTGCTAAAAATTTAAATATAACATTTGAAAGTAATACTATTCTTATTTTAATAACTGGAATATTGCAAGGAGTAAGCAATGGAATGATATATCGTGGGGGATTTAATACTGGAGGAACCGATATAATAGCCACAATCCTAGTTAAATTTATCAAAATGCCAGTAGGAGCTGCTCTTAGAATAATCAACACTATTATTATTGGAGTAGGTGCAATTATCTTTGGCTTTACTAATGCTATTTATGCTATCTTAATATTACTAATTTCATCTAAACTTGTTGATATTGTAATGTTAGGTATTAATGATAGTAAAATGGTATTTATTAAAAGTGAAAGATGGAAATTCCTTGAAAGTAATCTTAACTATAAATATAAATTAGGAGTAACAGAAATGGGAAATTTAGGTGGTATTTTTAGAAAAAAAGATCCAGTTTTATTTATTACTGTACCATATCATATATATAATGATTTAAAAGAAGAAGTAATTAAAGAAGATCCTAATGCTTTTATTTCATCACTAGATTGTTATATGGTTTTAGGTGGCTATAAAAATAAAATCATCCCTTTTTAAAACAAAACAGATATGCTATAATATCTTGGTAAAGGAGTTAATATTATGGAAACATTAGATACATTAGAATTAGATAGTATTGAAACATTAGATAATAATGATATGCTGCAAGAAGATTCAAAATATGAACTTCCTAAAAAAATTAGTATTATTAATAGTTATGGGGAAAATTTAACCGAAAGAGAATATATAACTAATCCAGCTATTGGTAGAGATGATGAGATAAATGAAATGATTCTTGCTCTAATAACACCTGATAAGGGAGCATTATTAACAGGTAAAGCTGGTATTGGTAAAACGGCAATTGTAGAAGGCCTTGCATATCGCATACAAAGAGGAAATGTTCCAGATGCATTAAAAAACTGGAAGATCATTAAAATAAATGTACCTAGTCTTATGGGTTCAAATACAAGTGAAGATGGTGCAACTGACTCAAGGTTACAATTATTATTAGATGAATTAAAAAAAGAAACTAATACTATTTTATTTATAGATGAAGTACATTTACTTGTTAATAAATCATCTGCAAATGGAAATATTGATTTTGCTAATATGTTAAAACCTTTTCTTGATAGAGGAACAATAAAAATGATAGGTGCAACAACTTCAGAAGAATATGAAGCATATATTTTAAGAGATAGAGCATTTTTAAGAAGATTTATTAAAATAGAAGTAGAAGAAGCAACTGCAGAAACTGTAGTTAAAATCTTAATGGGCACATATCCTAAATTTGAAAAAAAATTAAATATTAAACTAGCTTATACTGATTTTCAAAAAGAGACTATTTTTAAATTTCTAGTAAATATGACTAGTGAATATAAAAGAGTATATGAGATTTCATCGAGATATCCAGATATCACTTTAACTATATTAGCAAATGCTTTTAGTTATGCTGTTTTTGAGAATGCTAAAGAAGTAAGAATTAAGCATATTTATAAAGCAGTATGTAATGCTAAAAATATTTATCCAGATACTTTAAAAAAAGAAATTATTAGTTTTAAAGAACAATTTAAAGATATGCTAAGTGAAGAAAATGTTGATTTAGAAGATATTTAAGCCAAACAAAAACCACTATATTAGTGGTTTTTTAATTAATTATAAATTTTTTAAATTTTCGTATTTACATACAGAAGGTTGCATTTCTTGTTCAAGACGTGCTATAACTTCTCCTAATAATGCAGAATTTTCTTCCTTTAATAATTCTGGATTACATGTTTTAATTGCTCTAATAACATAATCTTGATTTAAACCAGCAATTTTTAAAGTATTACTAGTAGCATTATGATTATTTACAGCAAAGTGTCCTTCTGTTTCAATATATGGTTGTGCGATAAATGGTCTTAAAATTTCTTCAACTGTTTTCATTACAATTCCCCCTTAATGCCCATATATTATACACTATTTTTCTTAAATGTCAATCCCTAATTTTTTTATGATAGTGTTTCCAAAGTGGGGAGATTTATAAAACAAACCATTATAAACAAATAAAAATGGTTAAAACCTGAAAAAAGCTTTATAAT
>CACZRB010000092.1 GCA_902783555.1 uncultured Erysipelotrichaceae bacterium | reverse complement strand
TTCTAAAGTTTCCATTTCTTCTCTAAGAAGATCATCCATTTTTAATTCTTTTTCTTGCATATTTTTTTGTAAAGCATTTAAATTTTTATCCTTTTCATCTAAAAGATTATCTCTATTTTGAAGCATTTCTTCACGTTTATCTAAAGATTTTTCTCTTTGTAAAAGACGGTCTTCACTTGATTGAATTTCAGCCTTTCTTTCTTTAATTTCACAATCTGCTTCTTGTTTTAATTTAAAAGTTTCTTCTTTTAGTTCAATAATGCTATCTCTTTTAGCTTTATCAGCTTCTTTTTTAGCATCACTTATAATTTTTTCTGCTTTTTTACCAGCACCAGCACCAGTTAAACTAATAATAGCATATATAGCACCACCACCGAGTATCAATCCAATAAAAAGAGTTAAAATGGAAGCTGCATTAAAATCCATAATGTTCCTCCATATTCTACATAGAAATTTTAATATCTACATTATTATTATAAGTTTTTTTAATTAAATAATCAAGGAAAAATACCTTTTCTTTAAAATACTTTAAAAAAGCAAATAATTAAATCTTATTTGCCTATTATATTAATATTATTCTTCTGATTTCTTAGCATTCTTTTTATCAGGTTTAATTGAGATATCATAAGATTCCCTAACCCTATCTTCAATTTCTTCTAAAAGAGCTGGATTGTCTTTCAAATATTGTTTAACATTTTCACGACCTTGTCCAATTTTTTCTCCTTTGTAACTGAACCAAGCTCCAGACTTATCAATTATTCCATTTTGAGAAGCTAAATCTACAAGTTCACCAGTATGTGATACTCCTTCACCATACATTATATCAACAACAGCAGTTTTAAATGGTGGAGCAACTTTATTTTTAACAACTTTAATATTAGTTTTATTACCAATAACATTATCCCCAGCTTTAATTTGCTCTCCACGACGAATATCTAATCTAATAGTTGCATAAAACTTTAATGCTCTACCACCAGGAGTGGTTTCTGGATTACCAAATAATACGCCTACTTTTTCTCTTAACTGATTAATAAATATTGCAGTAGTTTTTGTTTTATTAATTGTACCAGATAATTTTCTTAATGCTTGACTCATTAATCTTGCTTGTAATCCAACATGTGAGTCTCCCATTTCACCTTCTATTTCGGCTTGGGGAACTAATGCTGCAACTGAATCAATAACTATAATATTTACTGCTTCACTACGAACTAAAGCTTCGCATATTTCTAAGGCTTGTTCTCCAGTATCTGGTTGTGATAATAAAAGTTCATTAATATTAACACCTAATTTTTGGGCATAAACTGGATCAAGTGCATGTTCTGCATCTATAAATGCAGCTCTACCTCCGGCTTTTTGAGCTTCAGCAATTGCTTGAAGTGCAATAGTGGTTTTACCAGATGATTCTGGACCATATATTTCAATAATTCTTCCCTTAGGAAAACCTCCAACACCTAATGCTATATCTAAGCTTAAAGAACCTGATGGAGTTACTTCAACTTCCATGTGTTCGCTGCTACCTAATTTCATAATAGCGCCTTTTCCAAATTGTTTTTCGATATCAGCTAAAACTTGTTCTAAAGCTTTATCTTTATCTTTTGTCTCTACAGTTTTCAAATTTTATGTTCACCTATTCTTTCTCTTACAATCTCATTTTAATATATTATTTTTTAAAAGTCAATACTTTTTTCGAATAATTGTTCGACAGTTTTTTAAGATTGGTAAAAATAAAAATTGGCAATTTTTTAATGCCAATTTTACACTTAATTATCTAAAACAGGATATCCTTTTTCAGCGTCATATTTCCAATCAGATAACTCATATGAAGAATATGCTGATAAGGCACCACTATAGATTGTTGATAAATTGATGCTACGTTTGTTTTGATTTAATAAGTTAACAAATTCAGGGCTTGCCATGTACTGTGTTGTAAGCGCAGTACCTATTTCTGCAATATTTGATCCACTAACACTATCTAAATGATAGGCATTAAATACTGTAGTGGCATCAGTATTTTCAGTATCTACAGCAAATATACCATATTTTTTGCTACCTGCTAGCAAATCACCAAAATTATATACATTATCTATATATGTTAGATTATTAGCAGCACCAATTATTCCACCTGCTCGGTAACTTCCACCAATACTTCCAGCATTATATGAATTTACAACGTGGATTATCATAGTGTTTTTCCCAATTATTCCACCAGCATGAGATTTTGAAATATCCGAAACAATATTACCATTATTATAACTATTAAATATAAATACTTTACCTCCGCGATTAACTTCTGTATATCCTATTATTCCACCTATTGTCGTATCATAACTATTTTTCCATTCACTAGTTACATTACCTGTATTATAGCTTTTATTAATCATTAAATCATCTGTTGTTGATGCTTTTCTACCAATTATTCCACCATTCCTGTTTCCACCTGTTATTGCTCCTTTATTATAACATTTTTCTATAATTCCTTTGTTTATTAATCCACCTATTCCACCTATATCAATGTAATAACTACTATCTTCAATTCCAGTTTTAGTTTGAGTTATATTTCCTAAATTATATGAATTATAAATATCCAATTCACCATTAATCTTTCCAATTAATCCACCAATTGCTATTGCTTTGCCTGATAATTCTGAAGTATTATTACCAATATTATATGAATTGTATATTTTAGTTATATTGCTATTATTTAAGTCTTTTCCTATTAACCCACCTGTATGTATACCATTATTATTAGTTATGGAGCCTTCGTTTTTACTATTTTCTATAATAAGTGTATTTTGATTACCACCTATAATGCCACCCACGTAGTATCCACCAAGTATGGTACCTTTATTGGTAGAATTCTTTATATAAACTTTTGCTTCTGCTGCAGTAGATGCACAGATTCCTGATATACTATTATTGGTTTTTGGTAAAATCGTTATATCTGCTTCGTTTACCAAATTATATAAATTACTAACACCAGCAGCTGTACTAACTATTCCACTTACTATTGATTGTACTGATGAATTAATATCGCCACTTAAAGTTAAATTAGATATTGTACTATCGATAATACGGCCAAATAAGCCTATATATTTTCCACTCTTATTATTATTTATATAGAGATTATCTAGTCTATAATTGCCACCATCAAAGTTCCCCATAAAATTATTGTCATAAATTGTATCGCCAGTTATTCCTATTGGTATAAATCCACTTCCAGTAGTAAGCTCTGTTTTAATTGCCTCTACTGTTCCATTCCCATTATAATCTCCATATGTTGTTGTATTATTTGCGTTTTTATAACTTTCATCAGAATTAAAATCTAAATCTCTAGTTAATACAAACCAAGTGTGTTCATAAGTAGTTCCACTATTTACTTCATTTGATAAATCTACTAAGTCTTCTATATACTGGATTTCTTTTTTATATACTGCTTCAATTGATACAGTATATGAAAATGATTTACCTAAGTCACTTAACTGATTTTCTTCTAGTTCATTATAATATGTGGTTATAGTG
>CACZRB010000091.1 GCA_902783555.1 uncultured Erysipelotrichaceae bacterium | reverse complement strand
GGTAAGCACATATCAAATATATAATTTTAATACCATAGTGAGTATCTTTTTCTCACTACAATTATAATTATACTCAAAAATTAGCATTTGTCAATACAGAGTGCTAACTTTTTATTCTTTTGGATATATATTTAGAAATAGTCTTGACATAATATAGTTAGTTTACTATTTTACGAATATTTTTGTAGCCTACAACGCTAGAAACGTTAATAAAATGGTTTTCTTGATATACAAAAAAGCCCGTAAACACGGACTTTTGAAACATTTTTGAAACTTGTAAATTAACGTTTTGAGAATTGTGGTGCACGACGTGCTTTTTTAAGACCATATTTTTTACGTTCTTTAACTCTTGGATCACGAGTTAAGAATCCATTTACTTTTAATACTTTATGATAAGCATCATCTCTAGTTTGGTCACTATCAGCATCATAAATTGATAAGCATTTAGCGATTGCTAATCTAATAGCACCAGCTTGTCCTGAGAATCCACCACCATTTACTTTAACAGTAATATCAAAAGTATTTTCATTGTTAGTTAAAACTAATGGTTGTTTTAAATCCATTACTAAAGTAGCAAATGGCATATATTCGTTAACATCTTTTCCATTAACAACTATTTTTCCTTTACCAGGAACCATTTTTACTTGAGCAATTGAACGTTTTCTTCTACCAGTAGCATGAATTTCATTATTTTTAGCCATTGTTTTTCCTCCTAGTCAATAGTTACTGCTGTAGGTTTTTGAGCAGCTTGGTTATGTTCAGGTCCAGCATAAACAAATAATTTTTTAAACATTTGTCTACCTAAAGGTCCTTTTGGAAGCATTCCTTTAACAGCTCTTTCTACCATTTCAACAGGATAACTTTCTATCATAGTTTTAGCATTACGTTCTCTAAGTCCACCTGGGAATCCAGAGTGATCATAATACATTTTATCGTTAAGCTTATTTCCAGTTAATTTAACCTTTTCAGCATTAACGATAATAATATAGTCTCCACAATCAATGTGAGGTGTGTATGTTGCTTTATGTTTTCCTCTTAACATAGAAGCTGCTTTAGTAGCAACTCTACCTAGTGGTAAATTTTCAGCATCAATTACATACCAATTACGCTTTACAGTTTCTTTTGCTTGCATAAATGTTTTCATAAATATTTCCTTTCAATTATCTTCCATATCCTTAGACTACCCACATCCTTAGATATTTCGGACAAATCAAAATGTACCAATATGAATTATATGAAAAAGATGCCTAAAAGTCAATAAAAATCGTAAATTATTGACTATAGACATCTAAATTACATATTAATAACCTTTTTAAATCGTTTTTGTATTCTATCTTTTCCTAAAAGATGCATTATTTCATAAAGGTCTGGTGTAGTAGTTTTAGTAGTTAATGCAACTCTTATAATATTACTAATATCAGCTACACTTCCTTTATAACTATCTGGATTTTCTTTATAGGCTTTCATATCTGATGCATATCCTAATTCTTCAGATAACTCTTTTATTTTGTTAAACCATGTTTCTTTATCATCAGACTCATTATAGTATTTTTCACTATATAAGTTAATAACATTTTTGATTTCATCTATTTGATTAACTTCAAAATTATACTCTGCATCTTCAAATAGTTCATCAAACATATACCATATTTGTGGTTTAATTTCTGAATAGAATGCAAAGTCTTTACGTGGTTTCTTTTGTTCTCTTTCAATATTTAATACATTTATAGTGTATTCTTTATACTTATTTATTAACTTGTTAAAGTCAATATCAAACTCTTTTGACCATGCATCAAGTAAATCAAATACTTCACTTGCTTTTAACTTACTTAAATAATTTTTAGAAATTGAAATAAGTTTTTCCATATCAAATAAAGAACCACTTTTGCTCATTTTATCAAATGTAAATTTAAAATCACGATATGATTTATCAGGATTTTGTAATAACCAACCTTCAAAATTAGAATTTAATAGTGTAGCAAAATATAATTTAACTGCTTCTACAGGAATTCCTTTTTCATGATGATAACTAATTGCAGCTTCTGGATCTTTTCTTTTACTTATTTTTCTAATAATATCGCCATCTTTTTTATTAATTGGAAGTAAATGAGCAAATTTAGGCTTCTTAAAGCCAAATGCATCCCATAATTCCATATGATATGGTACTGATGATATATAAGAGTCATCTCTTGTTACAATGGTTGTATGCATTAAATGGTCATCAACTACATGCGCAAAGGCATATGGAGGAATTCCATCTGATTTAATTAAAACCCCATCTAAGTTATTTTGTGGTAGTTCAATTGTGCCTTTTACTAAGTCTTTAAAGATAAATTTTTTATCTGGATCTCCCATAGATTTTAATCTTAATACAAATTTATCACCATTTTTTAGATGTTTTTCAACATCTTCTAGACTTAAATTGCGACATTTAGCATATCTACCATAATAACCAATCTGTTCTTTTCTTTCTTCTTGATGATGACGCATTTCATCTAAATCTTCTGCAGAGCAAAAACATGGATAAGCTCTTCCAATTGATACTAAATATTTAGCATATGATTCATATATTTCTTTCCTTTGGGTTTGAACATATGGACCATACTCGCCACCATCTAATGGGCTTTCATCAATTTGATAATTATAGGTTTTTAAATCATTATAGATTAATTCTACCCCATTATCTAGTATTCTAACTTGGTCAGTATCTTCAATTCTTAAAATAAATACTCCATTAGATTGATGAGCAAATACTTCTGGAATAAATGAAGCAAATAAATTTCCCATATGAATTCTACCTGTTGGACTAGGAGCAAATCTACATACTTCGGCACCATTATCTAAATTCCTTTCAGGGTATTTTTTTTCATAAAACTCTATATCTTTAGCATTTGGATATAGTAAATTAGCAAGTTTTTTGTAATCCATTATTTTTTTCCTCCTTTTTTATTGTCTTATGTAATTTGGTTCTTAAACCAATCACCTTATTTAAATTAATTTTATTTTTTATATTCATCGCTTTAATAAAATCAGCAGCAGAGTCTCCATTAATTGCATTTAGAAACATAAACTCTTCGGTTTCTATGCGAGAAACATTATCATACTTTTTAAAGAAAAGGGCAAGATGTGACTTATTTATTATTGTTTCTACTAGGTTTAAACTTTCGTTTTCTTTGTTATATGATTTAATACTTATATTTCCTTCTTTAGTGATATCATAATTATATACTTCTACTTTTAAATAACCATTAAAAACCGCAATTGTTTGGGAATGGCTCTTTTTAAAGTCACCTTTATTTTCATAAATATCGCCATGCATTGAATATAATTCATACATTACTAAATCACTTTTATCACTTGGGACATATATTCTTATTCTATTTATAGGAATTTCGCTTTCAAAGGCTCCATCAAAAAATATTGGGAAATTACATTTACTTAGTCTTTGTTTAAGATAATGTTTAAGATTAGAGATATTAGGTTTATTATTTATAGCAATATAGTAGATTGCATTAAATTCATTTTTTAGGGCTTGATAAACATTATTATAAAGGGCAATTTTCAAAAAATCACATGATATTCTGTAAATGAATCTTCCATCTTTATCATTTATCTCATCTAAGTAATGCTTATAATTATAAGTATTTAATAAACTCATTTTATATAATTTTGAAGCAATAATCATTAAAGACTTTTTAATAGTATCTATATTTTCCATAAAAATTATTTTTTCTCCCACGAATATATAATATCATCTTTTTGAAGGTTTGTTAATAATTAAAAATAAAAAGCCATTTAAGGCTTTATATGTCTAAATGGTGACCTATATGGGGTTCGAACCCATAAATGTAGCCTTGAGAGGGCTATGTGTTAACCATTTCACCAATAGGCCAAAAGAAAAGCAATATAATTATACTACTTAAGTAGAATTAAATCAATTTTTATTTTTCTAAAAATTCTTTAAGTTTTATCATTAGTGGTATAAATACTCCGCCAATACCATTACCTAGTATCATTATACCTAGATAAGCAAATACTTTAGCATTATAATAATTTGCTACTGCAAAATAGTACATGTTAGCTATAGAGTGTTCAAAACCGCATAATATAAAGACCATAACTCCTAAAAATACAGATGCATATTTAGCAAAAGTATCTTTTCCAGTCTTATAACCATCTACAGCTAAATACATAAGCATTCCACAAAAGCAAGATAATATTAAAATACTTAGCCATTCATCATTTAATTTTATTTCGCATAAATTATAAGCTTTAGAATTTATTAATGAATAAACTCTTGTGAATTTAAGAGCAAATCCTACTAAGAATGTTCCAATAAAATTACCAATAATAGTAGTAATAACTTCAATTAGGTACTTAGGTTTATTATCAAAAATGTATCCTACCTTACCAGTATATAAATTAAATCCTCTTACGACAATCATAAATAATCCGATTGCAAATAATAAGGCACCTATTATTTTATTATCTAATGATAAGAATATCGTTCCACCTAAGCCAATCATTATTCCTGCTAATATACTTTTAATTAAAAATCCTAATATTTCTTTTTTCATTATATACCACACCCTAAAAACAATATAACATAAAAGATAAAAGACTAGCAATAGCTAGTCTTTAATTAATTTCGATTTTCTTAGTTGTGTCTATTTCTTCTTTTTTAGGAACTGTTAGATGCAAAGTACCATTAGTAAATTTAGCATCTATTTTTTCAATATCAACATCGCCTAGAGCAAAAGATCTTTGTACCGTACCATAGGTTCTTTCTCTACGAATATAATTTTTCTTTTCTTCATTTTCTTCTTCTGATTTAGAAGCTTTAATTGTAAGGTATCCGTCTTTTACTTCAATGTTAATATCCTTTTTATCATATCCTGGAGTATCCATTACGATATGATAAGCATCTCCTTCTTCGTATATATCACACTTCATTTCATTTCTTTTTGGTGATTGGACAAATAGATTATCAAAATCATCATCAAAGAAAAAACTTCTTGGGATTAAATTCATTATCCACACATCCTTTCATAATTATGTTATATCACCAAAATTAGCACTTGTCAATATCAAGTGCTAATTTTATTATTTTATATTAAATTAAATGTCAAAATTCATTAAATTGTCTACTTCATTTTCAAAAATAAACTTTATTAAGTTTTTATCAAATTTTTCTGTTTTGCTTTTTAATAATTCTAAATCCATGAAGCAAATATCTGGTCTATTTTGAATAATATCTTTTAAATTTTTTATTCCTAAAGAAGAAAGATAATCTAAAACTTTACATACTTGATATTCCATTACGTTAAATTTATTTACTATGTCTTTATTAAAATGCTTTTTTATTTTAGTAATTTCTTCTTTTTTTATATTATATTTTTCTAAATAATTCATAGATTATCACTTCCCTAGTATTTCTTTTTTTATCAAATCATAATCATTTTTTATTAAATTAGAATTGTATGTTATAGCATAAAATAATGCTTCTCTTGTACTAACACTATGATTAATTAAAACATTAAAGATACTATAGACTTTATACCTAGATATTATATTGTTACCAAATTTAAATTCATATTTTCTTCTAATACTAGCTGATGATGCATCAGTGAAAAATGCTGGTCTTTTTGATGTTTCTAAATATTCTAATTCTGCGTAATCACTAATTAAATAATTTATTTCTTCATCTGATAAAACTTTTCTTTCTTTTTTAATCCATTCTTCATATTCATTATTAATTCGATCGTTTGTAATATTTTCACGCCATACACTCAAATTATTTTTAAAAGCATAAAATATTCTTTTTATAATTAAAGATCTTACATTTTTTAATTCTCCTATTAAGTATGAACTAAATCCTGCTTCTATAAAAGTATCTATCATTATATTTAAATTTGGAGAGCTTATAATTGATATACTTTCATAATCTTCTGAATTAATATTTATATTGTATTTTTTTAGAATATCAATATTCTTTAATAATTTATCTAAGCCAATAGCTAATAGCTGTGGCTTATTAATGAATATTAGGTTAATATTTAATCCAGTATTTTCTAATAAATTAATCTTATTTTTATTATATTCTGGTGAATTATAAAAGTAAGTAATGTTATTTTTAATTAGTTCTTCTAAATTAGCATTGTAGTTTAGTGCAAGAATAGCATTATCTTTAAAGGATTCTTTATTTTTAGTAAAGAATAACTCTGTAGCTCTATTTAATAAGTCTTTTATGGTTTCTTCTTTTAAATTAATCTCATTAAAGTAATTAAAGATATCTGTAAGTGTTTCTTCATCAGATAAACATAATAATGACACAATACCATTATAATTGTCGCTAATAAATAATGATTTTAGATTTTGATTATAATAACTTAAGGCACTATTGTTAATACCATTATCTAATAAAGTTAATGAGTAGTCATTAAGGTTTTCTTTTGATATGCCAATAGTTGATAATGGGTCAATATCATTATTTACACTATTTTCAGGTAATATTTCATTTTCAATTTCAGAATTAAGTGGTTCTTCTATAACTTCTGTTGGTATTTCTAGTTGTTCTTCTTCTATAGCTTTAGTATCATTAGTTTTTACTTCTTCTATAATAGGTTCTTCATTAATAATTTTTTCTGCCTTTTTCTTTCGCTTTTTGTTCTTTTTAGGTTCTTCTTCTAAAACAAAACTTTGTGGTTTAAATATATCAAAATCTATTTTTTGCTCAGCAGTTTCTGGTAAATCATTTATGATATTTTCATCTGGTTCATTTATACCAGTAACAATTACTTCTTCATTTGCTTCTGATATTTCGATTTCAGGTTCTTGAGGTTGTAATTCATCTTTTTTAGGAAGTAAACGATAGTTATACGTATTTAAATAGTCAAATGCTTCATTTAATTTTTTATCTGTATTTTCTTTTTCATATTTATTAATTAATTCATCAATTAAATCATAATCTTCTATTGATAATACTCGATTATTATCTAATTTTTCCATTAATGCTTTATATTTTTGACCATATTTTTTATATTTCTTTTGCTCTTCTTTTTCATTATAATTATCTAATTCAACTATCTTCTTAATAAGTTCAAATAATTCATATAGTATTTCTTCTTGATTTTTACTTAAAGGAATAGAGACTTCTTCCTTTTTATTTATTTCAATTAAATTTTTTAAATAGATGATAGATGCTAAAAAAGATTCTCGTTTGTTTTCTGGTTCTATCTTATCAATTAATTCTTTTAATAAATCACTATTTAAGTCTAAAACATATTCGTAAAAATAGTCTTGATTATTACTAACTTTATTTACTATTTCTTTAAGAAAGGCGGTGTCATATGAATTACTATTTTGAATTTTACATTCATTAATTGCTGTATTAATTATATTTAAAATGTATTGTTTCATATTTACCTCCTTTATTTGGTATTTAACTTATTTTTTAATGTTTTATAAGCTTCTATATAATCTTTAATGTTGCTTATTATCATATTTTTTATTTTATCTAGTTCTTTTGCATTGTTATACTTTTCTAATTCTCCGTGTAATGCAAGAAGTATAGATACTATTTGATATTTAATTGATTGTTCATTATCTTCAGTAAAGCTTTGAGCTAAGTATTTACTAAATTCTTCTTCATCTATACTATTTACTAGTTCTTTTTCATTTATTAAGATATCATTTGCTTCTTTAATAATATTTTCATCTTCACTAGCTACTATAACTTTTTGATCATCTGTAGGTGTCGTTTTATGAGAAAAATCGATAATTGATTCTAATTTTACGATAGCTTCATTTACTTTTAATTCATTATTTTTTACTTTATCTAGTATTTCTTCCATAAATATTACTGTTAATGCTTGGCGAATATCATACTCATTTTGTTGTAGTTTTTGGGCAAGTGCAAATGTGTCTACAGTTTCAATACTAAAATTTTCTTCTTTGCATAATTGATTATATGCTTGTAGATATTTATTCTTTTTACTTTTTATAATAACTTTATATTTATCTAACTCATTAGCAAGAGTATTATTATATTCACTGCTTAATAATTTAATATGGCCAATACCTATAAATTTTTTAATTTCATATTTTTCATGGTCATTAAAATTAAGTTTATCTAATATGCTATTAAATTCCTTTAAATCATTTATTGGTTTAATTAATTCGTTGCCATTAAATAGACTATAATATTTGGTGTATGTTTCATTTTCATTTTTTAAAGATTCAATATACTGACTATTTGAAGTTTGATTATCTTTTATGTAGGCATTAATTTTATTAACTATGTCATTTAACCATTTTGATGCTTCATTATATTGAGGGGCTTCAAAGTCGCCTTCATATTTATCTTTAATTTTTTGATACATTTCAACTAGTGGCTTATAAATACTATATGTTTTATATAAGATATCTTTTTTTTCACTATCTAAACAATTAAAAATAGTTTTTATTTCTTCATCATTAAAAGAAACTAAATCTTCTAATTTAATTTTATTATTCAATATTTCATATTTATATAAAATATTCTTTATTTGCATTTTTTTATTTTTACTGTTTTCATACTCAGTAATTATGGTGCTACTACTGTCAATTATATTTTGTAGTGCATTCAAAAAAATATCTACTATCTTCACATTTGCCACCCTCTATTATGTTAATTGTATCATAAAGTTATGAATAAATAAATATTTTCTACTTGATATTTTCCTTTTGGATAGATATTATTATTTAGAGGTAATATATGAAAAAAATAGCATTTATTTTTATATTAATTTTCTTTTTTACTTTATCAGTAAACGCTAATGTTAAAGAAAATGTTGAATTAGTTAGATGCGTGGATGGTGATACGGCAATATTTAAAATAAATGAGATAAATAAAAAAGTTAGATTTTTAGGTATTGATACTCCAGAATCAGTAAAGCCTGATTTTGATGCTGAAGCTTATGGAAAAACAGCTAGTGATTATACTTGTGAAAGACTTACTAATGCAAAGGAAATAGTATTAGAGTTTGATGATAATAGTGATAAAACTGATAAGTATGATAGGGTTTTAGCTTGGGTGCTTATTGATAATTCATTATTAGAGTCTGAATTAGTGGAAAAAGGATACGCTAAAGTTAAATATATTTATGGTAATTATAAGTATGTAGATGTGCTTAATGAAAAACAAAGTATAGCTAAAAATAATAAACTAGGGATTTGGAGTGATTATGTTCCAACTTATTATGAAGTTATTTTTAAAGATGAAGGGAAAGAGGAAAAGATAACTGTTGAAGAAGGCGAAAAAGTTAGTAGTTATATTCCTAAAAAAGATGGTTATAAATTTGTTGGATGGTTTGCTGATGATAAAGAATTTGACTTTAATTTAAGAGTTTATTCAAATATTATCTTGACAGCAAGATATGAAAAAGATATAAATATATTAGAAATAGTGTTAATAAGTGTTGTGTTATTAACAATGTATTTCTTAAATAATTTATTTAGTAAAAGAAAGGTAAATAATCATGGAAGATAATAATAGATTAAATAAAAAATTAGTAATTGAAAAGCCGCTTCCTGATGAGAAAAAAAGTGGCAATATTTTACCTATGTTATTAGTTATATTTTTAGTATGTGGATCTATTGTTTTTTTAATCTTAGAGAAGTTAAATTATATTGATTATTTAGATTTTATATAATGGAAAAGTATGACATAGAAAAACTTACTAGTGAATTAGATTTTACTAGTAATGCGCTTAAAAAGGTAAATGATAAATTATATTTAACTAATTATCAAATAGATGTTTTAAAAAGGAATGATATTAATCCTTTAAATTATACATCTTTAAAAGATATTATTTATTTAGCTGAAGAAGCATATGAAGATACTTTGGATGAAGAGTTAGAAATAATTTTAGGAGAACTAAGCGAAAGAAATTATTATGAAAATACTAATAAATAAACAAGTGAAATTTTTCACTTGTTTTAATTTTTAGCATTAATGGTAACATTTTTATTAATTGATTCATAATTATCAATTATTGATATAAAAGCACTTGGATCAATGATGGCTATACCTTCTTTTAATTTATAATAATCTTTAGTGTCTATTACGCTCATAATTATTTTACTCTTACGATTCGTAAAACCACCCTTAACATTAAATTCAGTAAAGTCATATTTTAGATCATTTAATAGGTAGTCTTTTATCTCTTTTTCTTTAGATGTAATAATAAAAAATGATTTATTAGAACTTATACCTATTTTAGTTTTGGTAGTCATGTAAGTTACAATTGTAATTATAATTAATGAATATATAGATAATTCTAAATTAAAGATTATAGCTGTTAGTACTACTATGGTTAGTTCAATTATATTTGATAAATATCTATTAGGATTTTTTCTACCCTTATTAAATATATCCTGTATTGCTTCAAATCCGCTTACACTAGCTCCTTCTTTATAAATAATACTATAACCATATCCGCATATAATTGCACCAGCTACAGCTATAATAATTAGTTCCATATTTTTAAAATATATAACCTTATATATATTTTGACTTGCAAATATAACTAGTGGAATTAATAAACTAGTTAATAAGTATCTTTCAGTATGTTCTTGTCCTAATACTGGTAATGCAATAATTAAAAAGATTAAATTAGCACAAGCTATAAATATAGCTGGTGTGATAAAGTATGCTTGGTTAAATAGACTACCTAAACCAAGTAAGCCGCTGGGAACTAAATTATATGGTACAAAAAATATGTTGTATGATAGCCCAATGATCAATGAGCCTAATAATATGCTTAAATATCTTCTCATAATTTACCTCTTTATTCTTAAATATTCTTTCATAAATTCTAAAATATCGCCATTTAATACTGCATCGGCATTTGCGTTTTCATATCCAGAACGTACATCTTTAACTAACTTATATGGTTCTAGGGTATAGTTTCTAATTTGACTTCCAAATTCAATATTAACATGGTTTTTTAATTTATCAATATCTTTTTCATTTGATTCTTCTAAAAGTCTTTCTAACTTTCCAGTTAAAACTTTCATAGCAGTTTCTTTATTTTTTATTTGGCTTCTTTCATTTTGACATGTAACAACAATACCAGTTGGTAAGTGGGTAATTCTTACAGCTGAATCAGTTGTATTTACACCTTGGCCTCCTTTTCCTGATGATCGATATACATCTACTCTAATATCTTCCGGTTTAATTTCAACTGTAGATGTTTGTTCAATTTCTGGTATAACACTTACGGCAGCAAATGATGTATGTCTTCTTGCATTGGAGTCAAAAGGACTTATGCGTACTAAACGATGTACTCCTTGTTCTCCTTTAAAATATCCATAAGCATGTTCTCCACTAATTTTTAGAGTTACACTTTTAATTCCAGCTTCTTCACCTTTTTGATAATCTAGTTCTTCATATGTATAATTATTCTTATCACAAAACATTTGATACATTCTAAGAAGCATTGAAGCCCAATCAGTGGCTTCTGTTCCGCCAGCGCCAGGATGTATTTCTAAATAGCAATCATTATCGTCATATTTTCCATTAAACATACTTTCTGTTTCAATTTGAATAATATCATTAGTTAATATTTTTAAATTATTTTCTAATTCATTAACTTCTTCTTGGTCATTATCAGTTAATAGATTTAATAAATCTAATGAACTAGTTATATTTGTTTCTAATTCATTATATTTGTTAATACTTTTCTTTAATGATGATAATTTGCTATTTAATTTGCTCATTTTTTGAGGGTCATTCCAAATTCCTTCACGATTTAATTCATTTTCTAGATTTTTTATTTCTTGCTTTTTAGCTGTTAAGTCAAAGAGACCTCCCAATTTTATTTAATCTGTTATTAAGCTCTTCATAATTTTTCTTTATTTCATATTTGTCCATAAGCCACCATCCTAAAAGAATTATACAAAAAAAAGTGGGTTTTATCAACCTACTTATTTAGACTAAATTCTCATCACAAAAGTGTAACTTATTTATTGTTTCATATCCAATATGATTGTTAGCAACTTCCATTGATTCATTAAATAATTCGATTTGTTCTTTAAAATGAGCATCAATGCCATAAACTACTTTAATATTATAGTTAGATGCTATTTGCCAAAATTCTTTACAAGGATATATAATATTTTTTCTTTTATTTTGATAATAAAGGCATGGATAGGTAAGATTTATTTCTAATGGTATTTGATATTTTTCAGCTGCTGCACATATTTTATTTGCAACTTTGGTTTCTATCGTGCCAAAGGAGTTTCTATTTAACATATAAATATCAGGATGAGCTATAATATCTGGTAATCCTTTTTCCATAGCAGTTTCAATATATTTAGCATATCTAAGTAATTCTTTATCAGTAAAATCTGCTTGTCTAAATATTCGAAGTCTTTTATCATCTCCATATATAAAGTGTTGTCCTAAAATAATTTTATCAACTTCATTTTTTAATTCAAATAGATTTTCTTCATCATCAGGTAAATACTCTGCTTCAAACCCTATTTCTATTTTTATTTGTTTTTGATATTTTTCTTTTAATTCTTGAATGCTTTTATAATAATTTTCTTTTTCTTTATAATCCATACGCATATTAGTTCTTTTATCGATTTTATTTTTTTCTGGCATATGATCAGTAAAACAAATATGATTGAATCCTTGCTTAATAAATTCTAAAACATAGTCTTCATCAGTAAAGTCTAATTGGGCATGACCACAACGATATGTATGGGTGTGATAATTGAATTTTTGCATGTTTCCTCCTTATATTAATATACTATCAACAATAGTTTTTAAATCTTTTTGAATATTTGGATATAGTCCATAATCTAAAGCTTCAATTATAAATACTTCCGATCCAGTTAATATATAATAAATAATTTCATTATACTTATTAAATTGTAATTCAAAGTAAGCAGCATCATAGTATGGAGTTTTATAATGCTTTTTGGTATTAATTTTGTAGTTATATTTCTCTTTAAAATCAGTAGCTAAACTATCTAGAAAATCTTTTGAATATTCTATATCACTTTCATATGAGTATATAGTTATAGAGCCACTATTACCGGTGGGATCTATTTTGGGAATATAATAATATGTTTCATTTTTATATAATTCAATATAATCTTCTGGAATAGTAACAGAAAAATTTTTATCAACTACTTCTTCTATTATTTCTTGCTTATTTTGTGTTTTTTTAATTATAAAAGCTATGCTTATTAAAGAGATTATAATAATACTTATAATAATTATTTTTTTCATTATTAATTTATAGAACTAGTTGCAGCTTCTGCTGAGCTTTCTTTATCTATGTCAATAGCAGTAACTATCATTAATACCAATAAACTATTTGTTTCATTTGGAATATCAATTTCATAATTGTCAGCAAAAGAAAGAAGTCTTTTAATAGTAGCTATTTTTTCTTCTTCATTATCTATAATACTATAATTCCATTGCCAGAAATCTCCTGTAGTTTTCCAGCCATTACATGATAATTCATATTTAGGCTTTAGTATATTAAATTTTTTGCTAATTACACCTATTTCGTTTCCTGAATTGTCATACATATAAAATTTTGGTAAAAAAGTGAATACTTTTTCTTGTAATAGACCAACCTCATTATTATTTTTATCAAAAAATCTTAATTTATGGCCTAGTGATAATTCTCCTTTAATACTATAAACAACATTATCATTTTCGTCATATATATTATATGTGTTAAACCAAGATAAAAATTTTTGTTTTAAAATTAATTTCATATTTTACTCCTTAGAAATTATTATATCATGTATTTATTAATGATGGCATAATAAAAAGTGACTTATAAATTATTTGCTAACCCACTTTTTATTTATAGTAAACTACTCCATCTTCATTTTTTATTAATTCTTTAATTTTTATTTCTTTGTTTAATAATTTTCTATCTTTATTTAATTCTTCTTCGCTTATTGGAATGCTTTTATTACCATTGAATATATTTCCATATATAATTTCATTATTATTGTTAAAAGTTAAAATTTTAAGAAAGCCTTCATTTATTTCAACCAAGGGTACATGATTATATTCAAAGTATCCACATACGTATCTAGCACATCCACCATCAATATTAAGATAGTTACCATTAATATGATATTCATAACCATAGGAATTATTATTAGGAGTATGGCCAACAATAGTAAAATAATTATCATCTCCAATACGGCATCTAAAAGGTATAAATGGGTCGTTTTCTCTTGTCCAGGTGGATAATTCTACTTTATCATTATTATCTTTTATTATTAAATCACACTCATCTTTAGTATTAATTGGACAAGCAGCATGAACTAAAACTATATTTTTGCCATTTATGCATTCAGAAAACTTATGATATATTTTCAAATTTGAAATAAAATCAACTACTTTTAATATTTTATCTTTATCATAATCTAAAATTTCATTTAACATGTCATCTGTAATTGAGCCACCATTATCATACCAATCATTATAATATGAATTAATTCCTTGTTTTCGATTTTCAAATTCTTGATACATTAGTAATTCATGATTACCACCTAAGTATTCAATTTGAAATGTGTTAGATTCTATTCTTTTTTTAATATCTAATAATATTTCAGCAGAATCATAGCCTCTATCAATTAAGTCACCATTAATATATAAAATAATATCTTCTTTTTGATTTAAGTTATCTAAATAATTCATTATAGAGTAATAAATATTTCCATTACCATGTATATCGCTTATAATAAATTTTCGCATAATTTACCTCATATATTTCCTTAATTATATTTCTTTTAAAAAATAAATATAATATTTTGCTTTATTGGTATTATATCATTAATTTTATAATTGTAATTATAAAAAGTAAGTATTTCTACCTACTTATAATTTATGCACGTGTAATTCTTATAACAGAATATCCTGGATATTTTATACTAAATCTTTGTAGCGCAATTGCTTCACACGTTGCATGCACAATTGTTGTACCATGATTATGATAAATAATCCATGAGTAAATACTTCTTCCATCCATCTTTCAAGTAATGACGGCATAGAATACCAAAACATTGGATATTGCAAGATAATTATATCAGCATTTAACAGTTTTTCTTGTTCTTTTTTTACATCTATTATGTAATTTGGATATAATTCACTTAAAATATCAAATTCTGCATCAGAAAGTTCCTCTTTTAATATTTTTAATATGTTTTTATTTGCTACTGAATTATTTAAATCAGTATGTCCAGATACTATAAGTATTTTTTTCATATTTCCTCTGCATACTTTTTGGCATTACCATTCTTACCTTTATAATAAATATTAATAATTAAACTCATATTATAATCTTCTACCATTTTCTATTAAAGCTTGGGGATATGTTTCTTGTAGGTCTTTAGTGGCTGGAGAAAGAGATGAACCTCCAGATGTACAAAATGTAATAATCTTTTTATTAGATAAATCTATATTATCTATAAATGTTTTAATGATATTTGGTGCTATTCCCCACCATATTGGGAATCCAATATAAATTGTTTCATAACTATTAATATCAATTGATATATTTTCTATTTCAGGTCTTAGGTTCTTATTTTTTATCTCAATTGATGTTCTACTATTAGAATTATTCCAATTTAAATCTTCATTTGTATAAACTTGTTTGGGAATTATTTCATATAAATCTCCATTAACTTCTTTAGCTAAAGCTTCAGCTTTTCTTTTTGTTACTCCACTTGCTGAAAAATAACTAACTAATATTTTACTCATATTTTACTCTCTTTTCATTATAAATTATTGTATTATTATTTTATCATTTTAAGCTTTATTTTGGCAATATTATTTACTGTAGATAATTTTTTCATTTAATTAAATATTAGTTTAGTTTATTTGATAATAACTTTAAAAAAATTTATACCACATAAAAAACGGATTTTATCCGCTTTATATATCTTAATAATAGAATTATTATCTATTCAACATTAACTCCTTTATTTAACTCTTTTTTACATAATATACTCATAATAAATATAATTAATATATATAATGATGATGATAATATTGCTAAAACTTTAAAAGCTTTTACATCAATATTAATTGCTGTTGTTTTAAATAATTCCATGATTGAAGAATCAAATAATCCGTATATGAATACTAAGCCTAATATTATGCTTTGAGCTAACAAGTAAGCAATAAACCCAAATAATACTGAATATCCTAGTTTTGCATTATTCATCTTATTTCCTAAAATAATTCCAAGAAAACCACATTGAATAGCATTAAATACTTCTAAAAATATAACTATAATAGCCATTATAATAAAGAATGAAGTACTCATATTTAAACCTGTTGTTATCGTTTTTATAAATTCTGTTATTGCTAACCAATTTTCCTTTGAATAGTAGGCAATAAATAAGCTTATTAAAATAACAACAAAACTTATAAAGAAAAAGGTTAATGTTTGGATAAACTTTGAGTTATATAATTCGCTTTTAGTAACAGGTAATGTATGTGTTAGATATGATTCATCTTTATATAATGAATCTCTAAATCTAATCCAACTTCTCATTATAGTAT
>CACZRB010000090.1 GCA_902783555.1 uncultured Erysipelotrichaceae bacterium | reverse complement strand
TTATAAAATAGGATTTGAAATAGAAGAAAATACCTTTAGTGAAGGATCACTTTCATATACAATAAAAAATACATTAAATGAAAGTGGAACACCACTAGATGATATTGAAAGCACAATAATTAAAACAAGTGGAAACCAGTATATAGGCTATGGAACCTTTGGTAGGGTAGAAGACAAAGTGCATTCATATGAAATAAAAATATATTTTAAAAATAATGGTTCATCACAAAATGAAAATCAAAAAGCAAGATTTAAGGGTAAAATAATAGTAGAAAAAGTCTTAGATGATGAATTAATAACAGTGACATTTAATCCAGATGGAGGAGAACTTACTAATACAACTAAAAAAGTGCTAGCAACTGGTACATATGGAGATTTACCAATACCAACAAAAGAAGGCTATGAATTCTTAGGCTGGAATGGTAAAAATATGTTTGATGAAGAAAAGTTGCTTATGGCTATAAGCGGTGCTAGATATGAAAACGGCTATTATGTATTTCATGTTGGCAACCTAAATAGAAAATATGGTAGTGCTGGTAGACCTTTGTCTTTTGATTTTAAAGAAAATACTAGATACACTTTTTCAGTATATGGACATACTGCCGAAGATAAAATAATAATTAATCTATTATACATGGATGGTTCAGAAAGCTTATATCACTGGTTTATGGGGACTACTAATATGTTGTATAGTGAAGTTTCAAGTGCTGATAAAACACTATCTGGAATTAATCTCAGTTATGGCATAGGTAATAATGCTTATTTTAAATATGTACAATTGGAAGAAGGCTCGACTGCAACACCTTATGAACCATACTACATAACTAGTAACTTAAATATAGTCCAAAATAAAGACCATACTCTAAAAGCTATATGGAAAGAAATATAAATTTATAAAGATGCTACTTTGGCATTTTTATTTTTAATAAAATGTGCTAATATTAAATAATAGGAGGGTAATATGCCAGAAAAGCAAGAAATTTTTTATGACAATTCAAATAATAGTTTATATATTAGAATAATTAATAATAGTCCAGAAGACAATTTACATATTATTAATGAACTTGATAACAATAATATTAAGAACGTTATATTAGATTTAAAAGAAGCCGAAAAAAACATCTCTATTGAATTTTTATTAGAAAAATTAAAACAATATGATAACGTTATAACACTTGTTAATAATACTATATCCTCAGAACTATTAAACAAAATTCAAAGTGTTAGTTCTACAACTATTAATTATGATAAACTTTCTTTTAGAGATGAAAATCAAAAAATAGATTTTGAAAAGGATATGACTACAAATTTACTTAATCTACCACTTGAACAAGTTGAACGCCTAACAGAATTTAATCAAGACAAATTCAATGAAGAAATGACTAAGAACTATGCTGACTTAATTATTCAAGATTACTACAAATATTTAAATGAAACTGCAATTAATAGACTTAAAGATACTGCAGTTAATACAGATGGTATTACAGATAAAATATTAATTCGCAATTTATTTAGCAGTTTAATTGATCCGCCATTTTCTAGCAAATATGGAGCAGATATCAATGTAAATATTAAAGAAGGATTAGTAGACTTATGTACAATTGATTTTTTAAAAAAGTATAGTTTTATGATGGATTATGAGGCTAATTATCCAAGATATGTAATTTTTTTAAGAGAAAAACTAGCATCACTTGGAAATAAAGAAAATAAATATGAATTAATATTTAAAGGTAACATTGACCAAATAATTAATTGTATTTTTACAGATGAAGAAAAGTTTAAAGAAGAAATTGAAAAGGTAGAAAAACATAATACAGATTATGAAATATTAATCCATAATATTGCTTCATTATCTCCCAATAACATGACTAATTTAGAAAATAATTTAATTAAATTATCTTCTAGGGTAGACTCAAATGATGAAGCCCTACAGATTATAAATGAAACAATCCCACAAATAATACCAGACATTTCACTTGAAACTACTAAACTAATAAATGACTACTTACACCCAGATGAAATGAGATTAAGTGCTTAAGTTAACTAAATGCCAACTTAAGCCTTTTTTCTTTTTCAAAAATTATAGTTCTGTTATAATTAAAATAGGAGGTTTCTATGAAACAGGATATATTAGATATACTAAAAAATAAATATGAAGCATTAAATCTTATAGCAATTAATGATTTACTAGAACTTGAAACACCAGAAGAATTAAAAGAGTTAGAACTAACATTAGAAGAACTTGTAAATGAATATAAAATATATAAAACCAAAAAAGATAAATATATTTTATTTGAAAATTGTAAAGATTTAAAAGCCGGTAAATTAAGTGTTAATAAGGCTGGAAATGGCTATGTTTTAATGGAGCCTGAAGACTTATATATTAATAGTACTAACTTAAATAATGCCGTTGATGGAGACATGGTTTTAGTTGAATTAATTAATTATAAAGGTAAAACAGAAGGAAGAGTATTAAAAATATTAAACCGTGATACTAAAAATATAATTGGTGAAGTAGTATATGTTAATAAAATTCCTACATTAAAATTAGATGATGAAAAAAAGGCTATTACTGTTGAACTCGATCCAAATACAACTAATAATTGTGTAGATGGTACTAAAGTTGTAGTTAATTTAGTTAAAGAAAAAACACGAAATAATTATATTGGTAGAGTAGTATCAATCATTGGTCATAAAGATGATCCGGGTGTTGATATTAAAACAATAGCCTATAAATACGAAATATATGAAGAATTTAGTAAAGCATCCAATGACCAAACTGATGAACTACCAATTATGGTATCTAAAGAAGAATTAAATGGGCGTAAAGATTTAACTAATGAAATTATTTTTACGATAGATGGTGATGATACTAAAGATATAGATGATGCTATTTCTTTAAAGAAGAATAAAAATTCTTATACTCTAGGAGTACATATTGCTGATGTATCACACTACGTTACAAAGGGTAGCCCACTTGATGAAGATGCATTTAGAAGAGGCACTTCAAGTTATTTAGCATACTCGGTAATACCAATGCTTCCCCATAAACTATCTAATGGTATATGCTCATTAAATCCAAATGTAGTAAGATTAACTATTTCATGTGAAATGGAAATAGATTTAAAGGGCAATGTTATTAAATATGATATTTTCCCTTCCTATATAAAATCTGCTAAAAAAATGACTTATAAAAAAGTAAATGACATATTAATGCGTAATATAATAGCAGAAGACTATGCTCCATATGCTGATAAACTAAGAGATATGAATGAATTAGCTAAGATTTTAAGGAAAAATAAAGAAAGACGTGGCTACATTGATTTTGATATCCCAGAGCCTAAAATTATCTGTGATGAAGAAGGAATATGTATCGATATTAAAAATTATCCAAGAGAAGATGGTGAAAGACTAATTGAAGATTTTATGATAGCTGCCAATGAAACAGTAGCAAGTCATATATACAATATGAATTTACCATTTATTTATCGTGTCCATGCAGAACCAAAAGCTGAAAAAATTGATAACTTTATTCATTTAGTAAACATGTTAGGCTATAACTTAAAAGGAAAATTTACAAACTTAAGACCAACTCAAATGCAAAAATTAGTTGAACAAATAAAAGATAAACCAGAAAGCAAAATACTATCAGAAATTCTTCTACGTAGTATGGCCAAAGCAGTTTATTCTAAGGATAATATTGGCCACTTTGGTTTAGGTAGTATGTGTTATACCCATTTTACTAGTCCAATAAGAAGATATCCAGACTTAATGGTTCATCGTCTTCTTAGAACATATTTATTTGAAAAACATATCGATAATGAAACTATAGATTATTGGAATGAAAATTTAGATTTTATTGCTCTTAATTGTTCTAACAGAGAACAAGCAGCTGTTGAAGCTGAAAGAGAAGTTGATGATATGAAAATGGCTGAATACATGGAAAAACATATTGGTGAAACATTTATTGGAACTATAACAACTATAACAAATTTTGGAATGTTTGTAGCGTTAGATAATTTAGTAGAAGGCCTTGTACATATTAATACATTAGAAGGAGATTATTTCACATATATTCCAGAACTATTTAGTTTAGTAGGACAAAATACCAAAAAAAGGTATCGACTTGGAACCAAAGTTAAGGTAAAATGTATAGGAGCAAGCAAAGTTTCTAAAACTATTGACTTCATGATACTGGATGGTGATCAAGATGGAAATCAAAAATCGTAAGGCGTATTATGATTATTTTATTGATAAAGAAATTGAAGCAGGTATTGTACTAACTGGTACTGAAATAAAATCTATTCGTAAAGGTAGTTGTAATTTAAAAGATACATATGCAAAAATTAAAAATAACGAACTATACTTAATAAACATGTATATTGCTAAATATGATGAAGGCAATAGGTTTAATCATGAAGAAAGAAGAACTAGAAAACTTCTATTACATAAAAATGAAATAAAAAAGATTAAAGTATCACTAGAACAAGAAGGGTATACATTAATTCCCCTTGAACTATATTTTAGAAATAATAGAGCTAAAATTAAACTAGGAGTATGTAAAGGAAAACATAATTACGATAAAAGAAGAAGTATTAAAGAAAAAGAATTAAAAAGGGAGGCTAACTATGTCATTTAAGCGTTTACTTCTTATATTAGCAGTAATACCCTTAAATGTTTTTGCCATATCCAAAGCACCAATTGATATTACCAAACTAGATATCAATGGATTAAACGAAGCTTTAAATAAAGAAATAATAACCAGTGAAGACCTTATAAACTTGTACTTAGATAGAATAAAAGAGTATTCTAATTATAACTCAATTATAACTATAAACGAAAATGCTTTAAATGAGGCAAAAAAGTTAGATGAAGAAAGAGCAAGTGGGAAAATAAGGTCTCTTTTGCATGGAATACCAATTATAGTAAAAGATAATATTGATGTAAAAGGTCTACCTACAACTGCTGGAGCCAAAAGTTTAAAAGATAATTATCCTAATGAAGATGCAACTGTTATTGCCAAATTAAAAGAAGCTGGCGCAATAATTATTGCTAAATCTAATATGAGTGAATTTGCTTTTTTAGCAAGCTCTTCAAGAAGTACATATGGAACAGTTAAAAATGCCTATAATTCTGACTACAGTGCTTATGGTTCAAGTGGAGGATCTAGTGTAGCCGTTGCATTAACCCTTGCAGCTGCTGCCTTAGGAACTGATACAAATTCTTCTGTAAGAGTACCAGCATCAGCTTCTAATTTAGTAGGATATCGTCCAACCATAGGACTAATCAGCCGTAAAGGAATACTACCTTATGATCCAGAAAGAGATACTATTGGACTTATTACTAAAAATATATCAGATGCTATAATAATTAATAATATAATTATGGGATATGATAAAGATGATTCAAAATCAATAAATCAAAAATACAATAAATATAAAATAACAATGAATGATTTATCCGATATTAACATTGGAGTTCCGACTAATTTTCTAAAAGGAAATAATGATAATAATCTACCTGAAAATAAAGAAACTTATGAAGAGATATATAATTTAATGAAAAATGCTATTAAAAGAATGGAAGAATCCGGAGCAAATATTATATACATTGATCCATATTATACATATACACAAGATTATAAAGTTTTAAATTCATATAGTGGCTTTCTATTCTGTGATAGTTTCAATAATTATATAAAAAATACAACTGGTACAATTAAATCATTTGAAGATTTGTACAAATCAACTGATAAATTAAATAATTTATCGAATTACGCATCATACTGCAATACAACCAAAACTTTAGATGAGAAAAATAAATTAAAAAAAGAATATGAAGAATATTTAACCAAAATTTATAATGATAATAATTTAGATGTAATAATATATCCAACAACTAAAAATAAATTATTAAAAATAGGAGCAACTGGACTTATTAATACATCAGCTCATGCTGCATCAACAGTAAGTTTTCCAGCTATTAGTATGCCCCTTGGTTTTGATAGTAGTAATCTTCCATATGGAATTGAATTTATGGCTTTAAGAAATGAAGATAACAAATTATTTAATATAGCGTCAATATATGAAGAGATAAATACTATTAATTCTCCTCAAATAGCCCCTTCTTTATATAAAACATACCCAGAAGTAAAAGAATTAATTAAAAACTATGATAGCAATAGACAAATTTTCTTAAAATCAAGATGGATTAAAGAAGTAAAAGAATATTTTAAAAATTATAATAAGAATGAAAACGTTGTAGAACAAGCAATTATTTTAAATAAAGAATATACTAAAAAAATATATTTGAATAGATTAATAAAAGTAGGACTTATTTTATTAATATATTTATATCTTAGGAGTAAATTTAGAAAATAATTAAGAAAGAAGAATAACTAGTGATAAACTACATAATAATCGAAAATGAATTAAAATATTGTGAAGCATACAAAAGTATAATTTCCAAAGTAATGGAAAAAGAGCAAGTAAAATATACTTGCCAAGAGTTTAATCAATACAATGAAAAATTAAACAAAGTTATAAATGATACCAATACATTTAAAATATACTTAATTGATATATGTTTAAATAGTAAAAAATCTGGAATCGATATTGCAAAAGAGATTAGAAATATTGATTTTAGTAGTGAAATAATTTTTATTACAAGTGAAGATATCCTATTTGAAATGGTATTTAAAAGTGTTCATAAAGTATATACATTTATTTCCAAACACTATAAAATGGAAGAAATATTATCTCATGAACTTGAAGAAATAATATATTATTATAATCAAAATACAAAATTTTTCTTACTTGATAAAAAAGGCGATACTAAAGTAGCAATTAATGAGATTCTTTATATTTATCGTGAAACTTCTGAAAGAAAAGTATATGTAGTAACAAAGAATAAAAAATATCCAACATGCTATAATCTTAAAGAAATAATCGAACTATATGGAAATTATTTTATTCAAATCCATAGAGCATGTTTAATTAATCCAAATCAAATTAATATGTATAACTGGTTAGAAAATTATTTTATCTTAAAAAATGGTAAACAAGTTTTTATGTGTTCTAAAAAATATAAAGATAATATTGTCTAAAATGGCAAAATTTATGTCTAAATAATCTTTTAAAATATTTTAGACAAGCACTAAATGATTTAAACCATTTTTGCTGAATTTAGAAAAACATTTTGCTATAATAAATTTGTCGCATAATTAATCACACATGATAATGTCGACCATGATATTTTATTGCCGTATGTGATGCTGTAATAGAATTAAAAGAAGGGAAGGTGTTATGCATGAGGGGTAAAGTCAAATGGTTTAACAACGATAAAGGTTATGGCTTTATTGAATGTGATAATTTAGATGATATCTTCGTACATTATTCTGCTATTAAGAAAGACGGATATAAGACTCTTAAAGAAGGAGATATTGTTGATTTTAAATTAATTGAAACTGCTAAAGGACTACAAGCAATTGAAGTTGCCGAAATAGGCTTAACTACAATTTTATAGTCTTTTTTTTATTGATATGATATAATGATTATAGGAGATGATTTTATGGAAATTTTAATTCGTGGAGACAAACTTGTTGTAACAGATGCTATTAAAGCACATATAGAGGATAAAATAGGGAAACTAGATAAATATTTTGATAATTCATCTAACATAAAGGCACATGTTGTAATTAGGGTTAAAGACAATGACCAAATAATTGAAGTTACAATTCCTACCAATAAATTTACTTTAAGGGCTGAGGAAAAACATAATGATTTATATGCAGCAGTAAATTTAATGGTAGACAAATTAGAAAGACAGATACGTAAAAATAAAACTAGAATGAGTGCTAAATTAAAGAAAGAAGTTAAGCCAGATTTTATCTTTGACTTTGATACTGATGATGAAGAAAATGAAGACAAAATAATAAAACGTAAAACTTTAGATATTAAACCAATGGATGAAGAAGAAGCTATTCTTCAAATGGAACTATTAGGACATGATTTCTTTGTATTTAATAATGTAGATGAAGGATGCACATCAGTTTTATATAAAAGAAAAGATGGAGCTTATGGTATTATAAATACTAAATAATTAATTATATTTTTTAAATCAAATTAAAATAGGATGCAATAGTCCTATTTTTCTGTTATAATAATAATTTGAGAGGTGATACGTATGAGTTTTTTAAAAAAACTTGTAGATACAGAATACAAAGAATTAAAAAGATTTGGCAAGATTGCAGATGAAATTGAAGCCTTAGATGAAGAATATTCAAAAATGAGTGATGCTTCTCTTCAAAATAAAACTAAAGAATTTAAAGAAAGATTAGCAAATGGAGAAACATTAGAAGATATTAAAGTAGAAGCATTTGCTACTATTAGAGAAGCAGCTTATCGTAAAATAGGAGAAAAACCATATAGAGTACAGCTTATTGGTGGACTTGCTATTCATTATGGTAATATTGCAGAAATGAAGACAGGAGAAGGTAAAACCTTAACTACTATTTTACCTGCTTATTTAAATGCACTAGCTGGTAAAGGTGTACACGTTATTACTGTTAATGAATATCTATCAGCTCGTAATGCTGAATGGATGGGCCCAATTTATGATTTTTTAGGAATTACAGTTGGAGTTAACTTACGTGAACTTAGTCCTGAAGAAAAACAAAAAGTTTATAATTGTGATATTACATATTCAACTAACAATGAAATTGGGTTTGATTATTTAAGAGACAATATGGTAGCGAGAAAAGAAGATCGTGTTCAAAGAGGACTTAATTATTGTATCTTAGATGAAATAGACTCAATGTTAATAGATGAGGCAAGAACTCCTTTAATAATTTCTGGTGGTAAAATGAATTCAGCTAATCTTTATGTAGAAGCTGATCGTGCAGTAAAAAAATTAAAAGAAGAAACTGATTATACTATTGATGAAAAAACTAAGACTGTAATGCTTACACCAGAAGGTAGTAAAAAAGTTGAAGCATATTTTAAAATAAGTAATTTATATGACGCTGATAATACCGCTTTAGTTCATCATGTTAACCAAGCATTAAAAGCAAATTTTGGTATGAAAGTTGACGTTGACTATGTAGTTGATGAAGAAGGGGCAGTAATTATTATTGATCAATTTACTGGTCGTTTAATGCATGGCCGTCAGTTTAGTGAAGGTCTTCATCAAGCCATTGAAGCAAAAGAAGGCGTTAAAATTAATGAAGAAACTAAAACTATGGCTACAATTACCTTCCAAAATTTATTTAGAATGTATAATAAAATTTCAGGTATGACTGGTACTGCTAAAACAGAAGAAGAGGAATTTAGAGATATTTATAATATGTATGTAATTGAAATTCCTACTAATAAACCATGTATTCGTGAAGATATGGCAGATCTTATGTTTGCAACTGAAAAAGGTAAATACAACGCAATAGTTAATTTTATTAAAGAAGTTCATGCTACAGGGCAACCAATACTAGTTGGTACAATATCTGTTGAATCCAATGAATTTTTAAGTAGTTTACTAAAAAAAGAGAAACTTCCTCACGAAGTATTAAATGCTAAAAACCATGCTCGTGAAGCAGAAATAATCGCTAAAGCTGGTGAAAAAGGTTCTATAACAATTGCAACAAATATGGCAGGACGTGGTACAGATATTAAATTAGGAGAAGGAGTCAAAGACTTAGGCGGACTATGTGTAATTGGAACTGAAAGACATGAATCACGTCGTATTGATAATCAGTTAAGAGGTCGTGCAGGTCGTCAAGGAGATCCAGGATACTCACAATTTTTTATCTCTTTTGAAGATGACTTAATGAGAAGATTCGGAACTGAAAAAATTAAGGATATGATTCAATCAGTTGGATATAATGATGCTGAGCCAATTCGTTCAAAAATGTTTTCTAAATCTGTTGAAAGCGCTCAAAAGAAAGTTGAAGGAAACAACTATGATATGCGTAAGAGCCTTTTAGATTATGATAATATCGTATCAGAACAAAGAAAAATAATATATGCACGTCGTAATGAAATATTAGATAGTGATGATGTAGAAGAGTTAACATATGAAACATTTAATGATTATGTAGATGCTTTTGTAGATGATCATATTGCACCAGAAGGATTTTTAACTGAAAAAGATTTAGATGATATAACAGCACATTTTAATAACAATATCTTAAAGAAAAATAAATTTAAAGTAGAAGATATTACCGGTAAAAGTGAAGACGACGTAATAGATTTTATCTACAATTTAGTAAAAACTGATTATAAAGAAAAAATAGAAAATGTTCCAAAAGAAATTACTGATAATTTCACAAGATTTATATCATTGAGAGTCATAGATGATGCTTGGATTGAACATATTAATGCAATGGATCATTTAAGAGAAGGTATAGGACTTCGTGGTTATGCCCAAACTAATCCATTACAAGCATATGCTCTAGAAGGATATGAAATATTTGATAAGATGCAAGATAATATTGATGCAAATATTACAAATTTATTAATGAAAGTTGAAATTAAACAAAATATTGCACCAAATAAAAAGAATGAAGTTCAAACAAATGATGGTAAAGAAGCATTAAAACAAAGTCCTAAAGTTAATGAACATAAAAAAATAGGACGTAATGATCCATGTCCATGTGGCTCAGGGAAAAAATACAAACAATGCTGTGGTAAGTAGTAGGAAATATAAGGGTTTGCGAGGATT
>CACZRB010000089.1 GCA_902783555.1 uncultured Erysipelotrichaceae bacterium | reverse complement strand
GTTCTTTGGGGAATTAGCTCAGTTGGCTAGAGCATCTGCCTTGCACGCAGAGGGTCAAGGGTTCGAGTCCCTTATTCTCCACCAAATAAAAAATAAAGCCTAAAAAGGCTTTTTTATTTTGGACTTACTTTATGCATTGAATAATGATAAGAAACTTCTCTATTTGGTTTATACATAGCATTTCTCATAAATCTTAATTCACTAGAAGAAATTGGAATTTCTCTTTGCTTTAAATCATTAACAAATGTTATATATATTCTATTATTTTCATCAAAAGAAGCTATAACTTCAGTATTCTCTTTTTGCAAATAATAATCCTCAATAAATGATATTAAAAAATCTGTATTTATATTATTCATAATAGTCCCCTCTTTCTATATTCTATTGAATTTTTAAATAAAATTTCCTGCTTTTTTAGCAAGAAACATATTATTACACATTTTATAATAAAAATCAACTTTATTATAAAAAATAATAATAGTAAAATATGTCGAATTTTCAAAAAAATAATCCTTTTATTTGACATTATACATCCAAGAATAGTAAAATTTTATTGTAAGGATGTGAATATATGAGAAATGTTGGAACAGTTGTAAGAGGAATTAGAACTCCGATTATAAAAACCAATGATAATTTAGCAGAAATAGTAGTTGACTCTTTATTAAGAGCCAAAGAAAGTGAAGGATTTGAATTTAGAGATAAAGATGTAGTTGCAATTACTGAAGCAGTTGTAGGTATTAGTGAAGGTAATTATGTTACAGTAGATGATATTGCAAAAGATTTATTAAGCAAATTTCCATCAAAAGAAATTGGAATTGTTTACCCTATTTTATCTAGAAATAGATTTTCAATGATTTTAAAAGGAATAGCTCGTGCAATGGATAAAGTTACTATTTTACTATCTTTCCCAGCTGATGAAGTTGGAAATGGTATTATGGATGAAGAAAAATTAGATAATAGTAACTATGATTTAGGAAGTATTATAACTGAAAAAGAATACTATGAAAATTTTGGCGATTGGTTACACCCATTCACAGGAATTAATATGGTAGATTATTACCGTGAATTATGTAAGTCAGAAAATTGTGAAGTTGAATTTGTTTTTTCTAATCGCGCTACAGATATTTTAGGATACACAATGAATGTTTTAAATTGTGATATTCATACAAGAGAAAAAACTAAAAAGATGTTAAAAGAAAAAGGTGCTAATTGTTATTGTCTTACTGATGTAATGAGCAAACCTATTAATGGTAGTGGTTGTAATCCTAAATATGGTCTTTTAGGATCAAATAAATCTACTGAGGAAAAATTAAAATTATTCCCAGCTAAAGGAGATGTTTTAGTTAAAAGTATTCAAGACAAATTAAAAGAACTTACTGGCAAAACTATTGAAGTAATGGTTTATGGCGATGGAGCTTTTAAAGATCCTGTAGGTAAAATTTGGGAACTTGCTGACCCAGTAGTATCACCTTTTTATACTGAAGGTTTAGAAGGAACTCCTAATGAAATAAAACTTAAATATGTATCAGATAATAAATTTGCTAATCTTAAAGGTGAAGAACTTAAAGAAGCAATAAAAACTGAAATAAGAAATAAAGAAAAAGACTTAAAAGGACAAAATGTTAGTTTAGGTACTACACCTAGAAGACTTACAGACTTAATTGGTTCACTTTGTGATTTAACTAGTGGTTCTGGTGATAAGGGTACTCCAGTAGTATTTATTCAAGGATATTTTGATAACTTAGCTGATGAATAAATTTAAAAATTTATTTAAAGAAAGAAGTAAATTATTATTTATTATTACCACTTTAGAATTAGTACTTAGTATATGGTTTTTATCTTATTTTAATTATTTAGATAGATTAAATTATAGTGAAGCTATAACTAATACAACTGATGATTTAGCATTATTACTTCAAAATATGTTTACTAGTACTTGGTGGGGATTATTAATTTTAGTAATATGTTTTATAGCAATTTTTACTCTTATATCTTTTATTTACAAAGATACAAAGTTTCATTTAATTGCAATCTTATTATGGGTTATATTATTAATATTATCAATTAATATTAAGGATACATTTGTAAATAATTTAAGTAATCTATGTATTTTTATTCCTATTATTGCTATTAATATATTGGCTTTTAAAAATCAAAAAAGCGTTCTCAAATGAGAACGTTTTAATTTTAATATTTATAATTTTTTTATTCACATTAAGAAGAATACCCTCTCCTTTTTTTATGCTGAAACCACAAATGGATTTTCTTGAGTTCCTGTACCTCCAGTTATGTTTACAGTAGATTTAAGAGAAACTGCGGGACGGACAGCACTAAAATTTCCAATGGAGACGCTACAAAGGGAACCGCCTTTACAAGCGCCCCAAACATACACATAGTTACCATCAAAGTGGTTAGGCGACAAAGACCAATAATTGTTACCTTCAGCATTAGCATTTTTATATAAATAGTATGATGAATTGACACTATGTCCTGCTGCTCCAGCAAATGCCATTTCATCTGCGGTTAGTAAGCCTATTTTATATCCTGCGAGTGAACCATTTCCATATCCTCCATCTGTACTTGTACTGGCTGTAAATTTACTTATTTTATTATCTTCTTTATTTTCTCCACATTTTAAACTTGGGGCTGCTTCACTTGTATCATAATATCCGGTTGTTGAATTATAAGCCCATAATCTTTGACTTGCTTGATAATATGTGTAACTGATACTTGGTACTATTAAAAAAATCGGATTATAAATGGTATCTGTACCTATTTCAGGCTCTAATACACTAGCCAGATTCTGTGGTTTGTAGGTTGTATCACTTACTATTCTCTTATCATTACACCAGATTACATCAGCTAGCATTTCTTTTTGACTTGCATTAAACTTTTCATCATACCATTTCTTTAAATTTGTTAGTATTGTACTATCATTATCATTTGCATGTGCTATATTATAATCACTGCTATCTGGATTATTTGAATACATATATCCTACATATTTATTTATACCACCGGTCGCATTAAAAGGAATCGCATTAAAAGGACTATTTCCTTCTTGACCATATGTTGTATTATCATATCTTGCAAAGGCCATGGTTTCTCCATCTAAATTTGCTGCACATGGATTACTTGCATTTGTTGGATTATAGTTGTAAAGTGTTAATTTGGTATTTCCAAGTCCATCTATTCTTACTATTCGCCAGCACATATTAGCAAATGATACATAATTATTCTCTACTGCTCCTCTATAATAATAACTCGTTCCATAATCATCTTCGGTACTTGCTAATATTGCTTCTGTTTCCATACTTACTTGGCCACTCGTAGCGCCCATTAATCTTGCACTTTCTGATGTTGCATCAACTATATAACCTTTGGATTGTCCATCCATTACTGATACATATTTCCCTATTAACAAATTATATCCTTCAGCATATGTTGTACTTGTTGTGGATGTTTCTAATCCTTCATAGGTATCCGAATATGTTATACTGCCATAAGATTCGAATTGTGATGCAGATATTTCAATAAACCCACAACTCACTTCTTTACCAGGAATTGAACATGTATTTGCACTAGGTGCACTATTATTTGCTTTTATTCCTGCTAAAAGTGATCCTGCTGGTGCATCATTCCAATGCTCTGGTGCTGCTATTATATCCCCGGTTCCAGCTTCTTCTATTATTACTTTTCCATTAAATCTTTTATTTTGATTTGCGTTTTGATTTGTTCCACTATCTTTTAAATATATCTTTAATGTATATATATGTTCTACATTTCTTCCATTTGCAAATTGTCCATTTCCAAAATAGATAGTATTTACTCCGGAAGGCATTCCTACATCATTTTTATTTTCTATTGCTGTTCCACTTACTGGATTATTATTTGTTAAACTATATGTTAATGATCCTTCTGTAAAACCATTTTCTGTTATATCTAATCCTAGCTTATAATTCATCTTTAAATCTGTGGTATTTGTCCCTTTTACCGTTATTGTTTTGGTAACCCAGGCATCATCTCTTGGATAGATATTTTCTACAAGTATTGCACTAGAGTTCTCTGAATACTCTATTTGCATTATGCCACCTGTTACTACGACAGTAGAAGCAATCTCTTTTCCTGTAATATTAGCACTAAAGTAAGCATATGTTATACCAATAGCCATAAGTATTAATCCAAATAATGCTAAAGACATTATTGATTTATTACTTTTTCCATACAAAAATAGACCTCTACTTTCTAGGTCTATTATATCATTATCTTATAGATTAAAACAATTCTAAATCTATATATATTTTTCTATTTTTTTATATTCATCTTCTGAAATAAGATTCTTAATTTTATCTTTCTTTTTTAATAAATTTAAAACTGATTCATAATAAATCATCTTTTCTTTTGAACTTTTTAATGATTTACGAACAGCTTCTCTTGATATATCATTATTATCTGCAATTTCTTGTAAAGATAAGTTTTCAAAATAATAATCTTTAAAATATGTTCTTTCTTTTAAAGATAATAATCCACCATAATAGTCAAATAAAGATGAATAGTACAATATATCTTCCATTACATCAAATCCTTCAATAAACCATAAATGTATTCTTCAATATCAAAAGATTTTAAATCATCAATTCCTTCACCAAGCCCAATAAACTTAACAGGTAAATTAACTTCTTCTTTAATAGCTAAAACAATTCCACCTTTAGCAGTACCATCTAATTTAGTTAAAACTAATCCTGTAATATTAGTAATCTCTTTAAAAGCTTTAGCTTGACTTATCCCATTTTGACCAGTAGTAGCATCAATGATTAAAAGTGTTTCATGGGGAGCATCAGGAATAAACTTTCCAATTACTTTATTTATTTTTTCTAATTCATTCATTAAATTAACTTTATTTTGTAATCTTCCAGCAGTATCAATTAAAACAATATCAACTTTTTTTTCTAATGCTTCATTTAAACCATCATATATAACACTAGCAGGATCAGCATTTTCTTTTCCTACAAATAGTGAATCAGTACGCTTAGCCCATTCTTCTAACTGAGGAACAGCTCCAGCTCTAAAAGTATCTCCAGCAATTAACATAACGCTTTTTCCCATTTGTTTATATTTATTAGCAAGTTTACCTATTGTAGTTGTCTTTCCTACTCCATTAACGCCTACCATTAAAATAATAGTAGGTCCTTCTTTTTGAATATTTACTTTATCAGTTAAAGTATCACCTTCAACATAAATCATAAATAATTCATCAATAATTACATCTCTTAAATATTCAGTATCTGTTATATTTTCATCTTTAACTCTTTTTCTTAATTTTTCAATAAAATCTTCAACTGTTCTAACACCTATATCAGCCTTAATTAAAACACTCTCTAATTCTTCAAAATATTCATCAGTTACTTTATGAAACTTATGACCTAAAACATTAATTTCAGATACAAACTCTTTCCTAGTCTTTTCTAACCCCTTATCAAAAGCTTCTAAGTCTTTTTTATCTTCTTTTTTAAATACCTCTTTAAATTTGCTAAATAATCCCATAAAACCTCCTAAATATTATTTACATGTTACATTATTAGTATCTACACTTATCTTAAAGTTATTATTTGTAGTAATATTTATACTACCACTACATTTATTACCTGGATCACTAAATAAATCCTTTTCTTTTAATTTTTCTATAGTTGTCGTAACTGTCCCAATTATATCATCATTCATTTCAGAACATTTAGTTACATTTTTATCAAATAAATAATTATAATTACTAACACTAATCTCGCAATTTGCAATCTCCATTATAATCATTTCTGATGCATCAACTATATTCTTTTTTTCTAAATCACTAATTTTATCTTTAGCATTATTAAATACATTACCAATATTTGGAATAACTATAATCATTATAATAGCTAATACAATAACTACGGCTAATATTTCTACAAGGGTAAATCCTTTTTTATTCATCATTTTCACCATCCTATTATTATTCTTCATTATTTATTCTTTTACTATATAAACATCCACAATAATCTTGTCGATATAAATTATATTCTTTAGATAATTCTATACTTCGTTTATATCCATCTTCCTTTTTAAAATCCGATAATAAATAAGGAAGATTATATTTATCTTGCAACTTAATACCTATTTCATTAATTATTTTACTTGGTTTATGAGGACTAACAGTTAAAGTAGTACAAAAGTAATCAAAATTATTATCTTTTGCAATTTTAGCAGTTTTCTCCATTCTAAGTTCGTAACATAAAGGACATCTAAGACCATTTTCTGGTTCATTTTCAAATCCTACTATCTTATTATGGTATTCTTCATTTAAATAATCAATATCTAAAAATTCAACATTTAATTCCTTTAATAATCTAATTTGTTCTTCTTTTCTTTTATAGTATTCTTCTATTGGTTCAATATTAGGATTATAATATAAAACTGTAATATTAAAATAATTTTTTAATCTTTCAATAACACTACTAGAACAAGGTCCACAACAACTATGTAATAATAATTTCTTTTTGCCATCAAAAGAATTAATAATTTTCTTCATCTCTTCATTATAATTCATTTTACTTCCTCCAAATATGATCCGCTATCTAAGTGTAATATCCCTTGTTTATCTTGTAATGATGCATATATTTTTTGGTAATATTTTAAATTATTTAACTTATATATATTAATATATACTGAATTACCATCATTCATTTTAAGTAAAAATCTTGTTTCATCTACTACTTTTTCATCATTACTCATAGATGGAGCATATTCTATTTCACTAATACCACTTATAATACCATAATCAAGATTACCCATCTCATTTAAAAATTTCTTTAAAACATCCTCTTTAGTATAATTAATTAAGGTAGGAATTCCTACATATTCATTATTATTAGGAATTTTACTACCATCTTCTAAAAGAAGAACATTATTAGCTCTATCTAAACATATTACTTTTAGTTCTTTAACCTTAATTATTAACTGAAAATGCAAATTTCTTTTAACTTGAACTTCACTAATTAATGGATTTTCTAATATTTTCTTTTTAATCTCATTAATATTTAATTTTACTATAGGGGGATAATTCTTAATATTAGCTCTTTCAATAATATCAACATCACTTACATAATAATTACCAGTTATAATTATATTTTTTATCGGCTCATTAATTATTCTTTGCACACTATAAACAATAAGATAAATAAATAATAAAAAGACAATTAATCTTTTAATATTTAACTTCTTTTTTTTCTTTTTCTGAGCCATAATATCCCTTCTTATCTTAATAAATTTTTAATTAAATTATATATCATTGTACTACTATTAGTAATAGACATCTCTCTTAAATTCTTTTGCATATCACTATAAACTTTTGGATTATTTAATATATTATTAATTTTTTCTTTTAATAATTCACTAGTTAAATCTTTTTCTTCTATCATTTCTCCAGCACCAGCATTTTTAATAGATAAAGCATTATAATACTGATGATTATTAGCAACATATGGACTTGGAATAAAAATACTTGGAACTTCTAAAGCCATTATTTCACTTGAAATTGAAGCACCTGCTCTAGTTATAACTAGATCAATATCTTTAATTAATGCACTTAAATTATCAACATATGGAACTACTTTGACATTTTTACTAAATGTATTCTTAGAATATTCATCATAATAACTTTTACCAGTTACATATAATACTTCATAATTTTCATTATCAATAGATTGTAAAAATGGAAGCATTTTATTATTAATTACTTTTGAGCCAAGTGAGCCTTGAACAATTAGTATACTTTTTTTATCTCTAGATAAACCATATTTTGTTTTAGGTACTGCTCTTACATCTAAGGCATTTTCAGCACAAGGATTACCAGTTAAATAAGTTTTAGATTCATCAAAATATTTTTTACTATCTTCAAAACTTACACCAATCATACTTACTTTTCTAGCAAGAGCACGATTACTTTTACCTGGAATACTATTTTGTTCATGGATAAAAGTTTTAATTTTTAACTTATTTGCAGCTTTAATTACAGGATACGTAACATATCCACCTACTCCAATAACAATATCCGGTTTAAACTCTTTCATAATATTAATGCACTTTTTATATGCTTTACGAATTAAACCTAAATTTTTAATATCTCTACCAATAGCAGATTTACTAAAGCCATAAATCTCTAAAGGAACATAGTCATATCCTTCAGCTGGTACGATATCTTTTTCCATACGATTATGTGTACCAATATATAAAAACTTACTATCTGGTTCTTTTTCTTCTATCTTTTTTAAAATTGCTAAAGCAGGATATATATGCCCACCTGTTCCTCCAGCAGTTATAATAACACGCATAAAAACACCTCTATTACATTATATAATAAAATCATACTTTTTTTAATATTTATGTAAAGAAAAAGCTTATTCTTTTACGAATAAACCTCTTAAAATTAAATATTTAATTCTTTTATTTCCTCTTCAGACAATCCTGTAGATTTAACAATAACATCAAGAGATAAATTTTGATTAAGCATATTTTTAGCAATAGTAATAGTTTGTTTTTTGGCACCTTGTTCCAAGCCTTGTTCTAAGCCTTGCTCCAGTCCTTCATTACGAGCATTTTCAGCTTTCATATAGTCTTCTATTTCAGCCGCTCTTCTTAATGTTTGCTCTCTTATTACCTTTTCATCCATACTAAATACTATCACATCCTTAATTATTATTTTTCTTTCTTCTTTGGTTAAGAATTTTTCTAAGATATCATATAATTCTTTGTAACTCTTTGAGGCTAATGCTGCTAAGAAATACTCTTCTTCTTTTAATTCTTCTATATTGTAATACATATCTTTATAATATTCAATATACCAATTATGTATTAAGACAAAATCATTTAATGCTCTTTTCTCTTCTTTTTGATTAAAAAAACATATTGTTGAATTTCCATATTTCTTTTCTTTGGTATTTAGATTTAATTGTATATATTTTTGATTTTTTAATTTTTCTATTTTTTCTCCTCTTGATAGAGCTTGATTTAATAAATTTACTAGATATGCTAAATTTCTTAACTCTATATCTTTATACCTACTACTATTTAGTTCTAAATTAATGTGAGTTACTTCATTAATTGATATGTTAAAATCTACCGCTTTATGATATTCTTTAAAATTTTCTAATGGTAACTCAGTATTATTAAATTTAAATTCACAATCATCTGGATTTAAATCTAAATGTAATAGTTTTAATAATATTGGTTTTAATATTTCAATATTTTTTTCTAATAAATTTTTAAACATTAAATCATTAGTTAAACTTATCATACTAATATTTTTATCCAATTCATCTAAATACTCTCTTGTTATTTGACTATCTATAATCATAATATTTCCTCCTTCCTAAGAAAATGAAGACTTTTCACCCTCTATTATTTATATTACCGATTAATAGTCAATTTCCTTTTTTATTTTGCATTTTGTGGATAACTTGCCTTAAATTGTTGATAAGTTATTAAAATTTCCAATTTTTAAAATTTAAATTTATTAAATGTGAAAAATAAATATTTTATTATTCATACAAAAATAAAAAATCTTCAAGTTTAACTTAAAGATTTTAACTTATGTTTACAATATATGGGTTATTTACAGTTCCTGGTGCATCTGCTCCTTCTGCAGTATTATAAGTTGCTTGTACTGTTGGGATTAAAGCAATTGATGGGCGAAGACCAATTATAGTTAATGTATTATACCAATTAATATTACCATCGGATTTAATTGCAAAGACATAAGATCCTGAACCATTTGGTGTAACAAAAGATTCTGGCGTTATAGTCCACCATTTATCCATTGAGTTTTCTAAAAAGAAACTTTTTTCTGAACTACTATAAATGTATTCATCAAGCGTTATCAAACCTATTTTATAATATTTATAACTTACGGGATTAGTATCTAAGATTTCAGTTTTTAGCATTGCATTTCCATAAGTCGAATCTAATGCTGTAAATTTGGATAGTTTTCCATCAGCACCAGCTGTTGGGCATATTAAACTTGGTTTTTTCGAATTATATCTTCCACCGCTACTATAATAGCTAACATCTCGTGATATTCCCGTTCCATTATAAATTGATTTATCGTTACACCATATAACATCTTCTATTAAATTTATTCCATTGCTACTATTAAAATTTGCATCATACCATTTCTTTAAATTTGATAGTATGACGCTATCATTAAGATTTGCATGTTCATTATCATATGAAGAACTTCCTGGAGTACCATACATATATCCAATATAGCCATTTCTCTCATTATTACTTGCAAACTGTGTTTTACCGAGCAAACCGTTTTCTGAATCATCATATCTAGCAAATGCAAGAGTATCCCCCACTTCGCCACACACTTCATCATCTGTTAATCCATTTGGATTATCATTATACAATACAAGTTTTATTGCTCCATTACCTGTCATTCTAACTATTCTTCAGCATTTATTTGCAAATACTACATAATTGTTTTCTACTGCACCCCTGTAATAGAATGATACTCCATAATCATCAGTGGTTATTCTAAGTTGTTCGTCTGTTGTAGCTTTATCTTGTCCTGGTTTTGTCATACCTGTTTCATCTATATGAAGTGTACTATTATCTCTTATAGCAGCAAGTAATGTTCCACTTTCGGCTTTCCACCATCCTTTTGGTGCTGGTTCTTCAGCTTCTTCTCCTGTTACTTCGATATGAGCACTATAAACTGCTCTCATATTTTCGCTTTGATCGGTTCCTGTTTCTGGAAAATATACTTTTAATGTATAGGTATGAGTTAAAGGATTTCCCCTTTCAAAGTATCCACTTCCTATTGTTGTAGTATTACCTGCATCTTTCATTTCCATATCTGGGATAACTTTTCCACTACTCGAATTATTTACTCCACTTATTGAGTATTTGATTGATCCTGCTGTAAATGTATTATTATCTACTACTAGCTTTATAGTATATGGCATATTTAAATATATACTAGTATTTTTTCCTGTTAAAGTTATAGTTTTAGTAGCAAATGGTATATCACTATCTGGTAAAAACTTACTTGCTGTTATAATATTTCCACCATCAACATCTATTTCTAATTCTCCGGCTTCTAAGACAAGTGTACTAGCATTTTCTTTTCCTATTATTATGGCACTAAAATAAGCATAAGTTATTCCAATACCTAACATTATTACTAATATAAAAATTAGTATTATACCTATTGTTTTCTTTTTCATATAAAAACCACCTATCTTCAAGGTGATTATACCATTAAAATACCCCCCGCAAGTGTCAAATTGGTGTAAAGCTTTTAACTTACAATGTACTGGTAAATTCTTACTCTTTGACAAATAATATTATGGCATTATAAAATTTTTTTAATTCTTCATTAGATATAGTGCTAAATTTTTTATCTAAAATTTTTTCATTAATATTTAAATCGGATATTATTTTTTTACTTTCTTTTTTAGTTAAAACATTAACATTAATCAAGCTTTCCATTAAAGCATTTTTTATTTTTTTATCATTTAATTCATACATATTTTTTATTATTAAATCTAATTTACTAAATTCTTCTTTTTTTGTTAATTTAATTACTGAAGATAATGTCTTAGGCTCTGGATTAAAACAAGATGGCGCTATATCAAAGAATTTTTCGGCTTTAAAGTAAGTATTAGTAAGCAAACCTAAATTAGTTATTTCATTATTTACTACATTATTAACATAGGTAGATCCCATTATCATATATATTTCTTTAAAAGAAGTTTTGGTTAATTTATATATAAATGGTTCAATTATACTATAAGGAAGAGCAGTTATTATCTTATTACAACTTGGTATTTCAATATCTAATACATTTCCAAATATTATATTAATATTAGGTATTTCTTTTAAATAATTACTTAATCTTTCATCTTTTTCAATCACCGTTAAAGATTTAACTTTTGGTTCAATTAGTCTTGTTAAAGTTCCCATACCTGGTCCAATTTCTACTACTACATCATCTTTAGTTAAATTACATATTCTAATAAAATTATTAATTATATCTTCATTTATTAAAAAATGTTGATCTAAATAATTACTATCATTTTTAAACATATTTTCTCCCACTTTTTAATTAATAAACATCTACCAACCTATAGTCCAATCTCCGTCATTTAAAGATTCTTCTTTTTTATTTTCTGTTTCTTTTTTAATTCTATTAAAATCATTTTCTAATCTATTATTCAAATTATCTAAATTATCAATTAAAGTTAATCTATTTATTTGATTAGTCCAATTTAAAGAATCTTTTAATATTTCTTCTTTATTATAGCCATGCTTTATTAATGTAACAGCAACTTTCGTAATAATCGTATTATAAGCTTCTTTTAATCGATTTAATCTATCACTATCAATATACATACAATAATCTGATTCTACTAACAATTGCGGTAATCCATAACCAAGTACTGCTCCTAAAAAGTATCTAGGAAGATACTCTAAATCATTATTACCAGTTCCATTAATATCAATAAAAGTAAAACCTTCTTCTTTATCAAAATAAAAATTTAATGGTTTAGGATCTATTTGCATGTTATTATTAGTAATACTTAAATAATCATTTATAAATTTTTCATACATATCGATAGAAGCATTAGCTCTATTTTCTATTTCATCTAAATAAAAATCTAAATCTTTTAAATAATTTGTACTTATTTCATCAAAATTAACATTATTTTGTTTTACACTTAGATAATTAGAATTAGAATTTAAATTAGTACCTTTAGCTCTTTCTTCTAATATTACATATTTTGAATAACCATAGTATCCTTTATTAACTTGATAATAATCTAGTATTAGAGGTGTATTAATTCCTTGTTCTTGTAATAATTTTATTTTTTGTATATATTCATCAATCTCATCATCTTTAATACTAAAAGATTTAAATAATAACACATAATTATCATCATATACCATACATTTTTTATTATTATTTATGGCTATTTCAATCATTTCTTTTGTTAATTTTGACATAAAATCACTCCTTGCTATAATTATATTATTAATTAAATGCTAATTCAACATTTAAATCATCGTCATTAAAAGCTATATATAAAAATATTGCCCCACTAATAAATATTAATACAGACGCTATAAATGATAGAACTATTAATCTCTTTTTTGAATCACTATCACTTGCTTTTAAATTTTTAATGTCTTGATAACTACTATATAAAAAGTACAAATAAACAATTAATAGTACTAGAAATATACCAATCATTATTTCACGATACTTATTTTTAGATTCTAAATCATTTTTAATAAAATAATTTTTTTCTAAACTATTCGCATACCAACTTAAAATAATAATTCCAATATAAATAACCCAGATAAAATCCTCTATTTTCAATTCATTTAATTTATCATTTAATTCTTTATTCATACTATAGTATATGATATTTAATAAAGTATGAAATAATTTAATCCTTTTTTTCTTTTAAAATTTGATTTAAAAACATTCCACTAATAACCGCTAAAGTAATACCAGTTAAAGATATTGATAGGTTATGAGTATATACTGTTACTACTGCTCCACCTAGTCCTAATATTAACATAGTTGATACTATTATTACATTTCTTATTTCATTTAAATCAATTTTATTTTCTATTAAAACTTTTAATCCATTAGCACTTATAAAACCATATAATAATAAAGATACTCCACCTAATACTTCTTCTGGTATAGTTCCTAAAATAGCTGTTATTTTGCCAAAAAAAGCCAAACAAATAGATATAACAGCAGCAAGTCCAATTACCCATACAGAAGCTACTCTACTCATTCCAACTACCGAAGTATTTTCTCCATAAGTAGTATTAGCTGGTCCCCCTATCATACCAGCAAATGCAGTAGCTAAACCATCACCTAATAAAGTATTATCTAATCCGGGATCTTTAATTAAATCTTTATCAATAATACTAGATAAAGCCATATGATCTCCTAGATGTTCAGCAATTGAAACAAGTGCTATTGGCATCATAGTCAGCATTCCATAAATACTAAAACCATAATCTTTAAATGGTAAAACAATTTTAGGTAGTGAAAAAAATGATACTTCACTAATCGAACTAAAATCAACTATTGATAAAGAAATAGATGCAACATATCCTGCTATTATTCCAAATAGAAATGGAACTACTTTCATAAATCCTTTTCCATAGATAGCAACTAAAGCTGTAGTAAAGAAAGATATTACTGCAACTATTAAACTTTTCCATTCAATTACTCCATCACTTAATCCTATTTGATTTATTGCATTAGGAGCTAATGATAAGCCAATTATGATAATCATAGGGCCTACAATTAATGGTGGCAATAATTTATGAATCCAATCTCTACCAAATATTTTAATTAAAAAAGAAAATATAATATAGATTAAACCTACTGACATTATTCCTGTAGCTACACCAGAAATTCCATCTTTAATAAAAACAGAAGCTATGGGACTAATATATGTAAAAGAACTACCTAAATAAACTGGAGATTTTCCTTTAGTACATAATATATATATAAGAGTTCCTACCCCACTACATATAAGTGCAATAGGTATGCTCATTACTTCAGCACCTGCTGCTTTATTTACTAATAACGGAACTAATATAGTTGCTCCAAACATTGCAAGTACATGTTGCATTGATAACACAATCCACTTTAAAAAAGGTGGTTTTTCATAAGTATCATATAATAATTTCTTTTTATTTTGCATAAGTAACCTCTTTATCTTATATTAAGTATATCATTATATATTATTTTTACCTAGTAAAAAATTATTATTATTTATTAATCGATTCTTTTTGACATATTTAATATGATACCTATAATAGTTGCTAAAACTAAAAAATAATATTTATATAAAATTACTTATTAATGTAATTAATTATCTTGTCAATTATTTCTTTGTCTTCTATTTTACTAATTTCAAAACACTTTACTCCTAAATCTTTAAATGATGCACCACAGTGATATAATATTTTATTATCAATTATAATAAATCTATCATGTATTTTATTCTTAATCTTTATTTTGACATTGTTATATTGCTTATTATATTTATTTAAATCTATTTCATTATATTTGTTAGTTATTATCAAAATATTTTTATTAGTTTTTGATAATATATCTAATATATTTTTATCGATATAATTATCAACTAAAGTTATATTTTCTTTTGATAAATTAAAAATATCTATCATTAATGAATATGCATCATATACTTGTCCATCATAAAATAAATGATTATTTTTGACTTTTTCACTCATTTTATCAAATGATTCTTGTAGCAATTTAATCTCATTATCATGTTTTAATACCATATTGTTTATATATTTTTGTTCAAGTAAATTTGAGGATATATAATGTCTCATTGCCACAAAGGCATCCATGATTCTAATGCTAACTTCAACTGCAATTTTAGTCTTTATAATAGTTGCAAGCATCGCCACACCTTGTTCAGTAAATACTCTTGGCAAACTTCTAGATTTACTACTTATATTTGCGGTCAAAAATTTTGACCGCAAATCATTTAATTCTTCATTGGTTAAAACCCAACTATATCTATCTGGAAATTTTTCTATATGGTAAATATTTTGCATATCTTCCTTGCTTTAATTCTAAGGTCACAATTTGTGACCTTAGAATTGTATGATATTCTTCTCTAGTTAATTGAAAATAAAAATCACTAGGAAATCTATCAATATTTCTTTTAACAGCTTGATTTATTTCTTTTGTACCATTTTTACATTTATAAAGTTTTGCAAGATCTCTATCAAGCATAACTTGAATACCTCTTACTTCATAAATCATATTTTCTACTATTATATTTTCTTTTTCTATTATGTCATTCATAATTAACTTCCCCCTCAAATTATGTAAGCTAATTATATAATAAATTTTCTTTCTATTCAATTATCTTTTGCTATATTTAATATAATACCTATACTAGCCATAGATACTAATAAACTAGATCCACCATAACTTATAAATGGTAAAGTTACACCAGTAACAGGTACAAGACCAATGACAACACAAATATTAAGTATTGTTTGTAATATTATTCCCATAATTAACCCCAAAGATAAATACTTGGCAAATAAATCATTTTCATTAATACTTATTTTTATAATACTTATAAATAAAGTCAAAAATAATATAGATAAAATAATTATTCCCATAATACCAAATTCTTCAGATATAATAGCAAATATAAAATCTGTTTGAGGTTCTGGAAGATAAAAATGCTTTTGAATTGAATTTCCAAAACCAAGACCAAATAATCCACCTGGTCCAATCGCATATAGACTTTGAATTATTTGAAAACCAGAGCCAAGTGGATCAGACCAAGGATTAATAAAAGATACTATTCTATTTATTCGATATGGTGCAACAATAATTAGCCCAACGATGCCTAATAATCCTAAAAGCCCAGTATATCCAAAAAAAGATATTTTAATATTTGAAACAAAAAGCATTGAAACTAAAGTCATTACAATTACCATACCAGTACCAAAATCTGGTTCTAACATAATAAGAGCAAAGAATACCCCAATAATTATAATAATTGGCAAAATTCCATTTTTAAAATTTCTTACTTCTTTTTCATTATTTGATAAGTATTTTGCAGTAAATATAATTAAAGCAATTTTAGTTAATTCAGATGGTTGCACTCCGAAAGATCCAATTCCAAACCAACTTCTAGATCCATTACGCACTTGTCCAATTCCAGGTATTAAAACTAATATTAATAATATAAAACAAATTAAAAGAATTCTATTAGCATATTTCTTATAATAATTATAGTTAAATTTCCTAAGAAATAAAATTGCGATTATCCCTACTATAAAAAAGATTCCTTGATGTTTAACATAATAAAAAGCATCTTCAAATTTATATTCACTCCAAATACTTGAAGATGAATAAACCATTAATAAACCAATTATTCCTAATAAAATTGTAACAAAAAAAATTAATAGGCTTTTTTTCATAATCACACCTATTAATATCTTATAACCAAACTCCGTAAATAATTCCTATCATTGATAATAAAAATCCAACTACCCAGAATAATTTAACAATATCATTTTCTTCCCAACCAAGTTCTTCAAAATGATGATGAAGTGGAGCTTTTTTAAATACTTTTTTATGAAATTTCCTAATAGCAATAATTTGTATTAAAGAACTAAGTGTTTCAACTACAAATACACCACCAATTAATACTAATGAAAGTTCATGTCTTGTAAGTATTGCTATTGTTGCTAAGGCAGCTCCTAAAGCAAGAGAACCAGTATCTCCCATAAACACTTTAGCTGGATGCGTATTATAAACTAAAAATGCTAATAATGACCCAACTACAACAAATGCAAATATAGCAATTTCTTGATAACCAGATATCCAATTAGAACCCCAAGCAATTACTCCAAATGCTAAAAATGCCATAGCAGAAAGTCCTCCTGCAAGTCCATCTAAACCATCTGTAATATTAACAGCATTAGTAGTTCCAACTAGTACTAGAAAAATAAAAATTCCAAATCCCCAACCTAACGGAATAGTTAAATTATTTAGTGAAGAAATAATTATTGTTGTATCTCCACCATTTCTCATAAATATTATATAAAATACAATTGCTATAACTGTTTGTAAAGCTAATTTTCCTAGTGTTGGAAGCCCTTTATTATTATGAAATTTAACTTTTAAAAAGTCATCTATAAATCCTAAAGTTCCATAAGCAATAAAAACAAATAATAAAATTATTAAATTAGAATTTAAATCTATACTACCTCTTAAATATAAAATAAGCATAATAAGTAATGTTGGAAGTATAAATATTAACCCACCTATAGTTGGCGTTCCATCTTTTTTTAAATGCCTTATATTTATTAAACGACTTACACTCTGACCGACTTTTAATCTTTTCAAAGCTGGGATTAATACTGCACCAGCAACTAAAGATAAAACAAATCCTAGCATAAGACCTAAAATTGATTTAGCTAAAATTAACATAATATGCACCTCGCATCTTAATTATACTTTATTTTTATTTTAATTGTAAATAATGCTTTACATTAGTAAGTAAAGTAAACGTCAATTAAGCATTAACTTAACAGTACTACTTTCTTTGACAAACATATCCCCTTTAGGTGATTGAGCAATAATATTTTCGCCACTACCACTATATTCAATACTAAAATCTTTAAGAAGTGATTTAGCAGTTTTTAAATCTAACCCCACAACATTAGGCAGTTTTATATATTTTTGATCTAACCATGTATATTCTCTAGTTGAATCGCTTTCTTCTGGTTGATATTCTTTATAATCTATAATTGAGAGCATTACATTTTTAGCAATAGGTGCTGATACTGTACCACCATATTGTGTTATTCCTTTAGGATTATCTATTGCAACATACACTATATAATCTGGTTTATCAGCAGGTATAAATCCAATAAAAGATACTATATAATTTCCTACCATATATTTTCCATCTTTTACTTTTTGTGCTGTCCCAGTTTTACCACCAACTCGATAATTTTCAATATAAGCATTTTTACCAGTACCATTTGCAACTACACTTTCAAGAGCATATCTAACTAATTTAGATGATTCTTCACTTATAACATTTCTTACCTTAATTGGTTTATTAAATAATATTACACTATTGGTTTCTCCTTCATTAATACTACGAACTATATACGGTTTGTATAAATTTCCACCATTTATAGCTGCACTAACACCAGTTACTTGCTGTATTGGGGTTACACTAATTCCTTGGCCAAAAGCTGTTGTTGCTGTTTCTACAGGTCCCATATTTTCTAATTTAAACATAATACCACTAGATTCACCATTTAAATCAATACCAGTCTTTTTACCAAATCCAAATTTTTGTAAATACTCATATAATGTTTTAGTTCCAAGTCTTTGACCTAATACTACAAAACCTGGATTACATGAATTTTCAACAACTTGTAAAAAAGTTTCCTCTCCATGCCCACCTCTTTTCCAACATTTAATACGAGCATTATCAACATTTATAGAACCACTATCATAAAACGTATCTTTAAATAAATTAACTTTTCCCTCATTAATTGCTGATGATAATGTAATTATTTTGAATGTTGAACCTGGTTCATATGTTGCCCAAATAGGTAAATTTCGATTAATTGTTTCTAAATCATAATTCTTATAATCATTAGAATTAAAATTTGGTCTAGAGCTCATAGCTATAACCTCAGCAGTATTTGGATCCATTACTAATATTAAAGCATTTTCTGGATTATACTTTTGCACTACATTATCAAGTTCTCTTTCAACAGCTAATTGAATATTGATATCAATAGTAAGTGAAATATTATTACCGCTAATTGGCTCATCATAAACTTCACTAATATTAAGTCTGTTACCCTTACCATCAGAATAATACTTTACTCCACCATCAGTCCCCTTTAAATATTTATCATATTCAAGTTCAATACCAGATAATCCTTGATTATCTATTCCAACATAGCCTAGTACATGTGATAAGACTTCATTATAGGGATAATACCTTTTAGATTCTTTCAAAAGATATACACCATCATAATTTAAATCAGAAATTTTTTCCGCTATATCATAAGATAAACCTCTTCCTTCAGGGTGAATCCTCTCAATTGAAGTATGCTTTGTTAAATGAGAATATATATTTAAATAATCAGTATTTAATATTAATGCAATATCTTTAGCAACTTTTTCTTTATCTTTGATTTGGACAGGCACTACAACTAAAGAAGTTGTTGTTATATTATCAGCTAACACTACACCATTACGATCGGTTATTTTACCACGATCAGCTAAAAGTGGTAAATTTCTTGACCATAAATCATTAGCTAAACTAGATAATCTATTTACTTTAAAAACCTGTAAATATACTACTCTTAAAATAATAATACAAAATATTAAAACAACTAAAATACTAACAATTTTTATTCTTTTTAAAAAATTATAATGAAACATTTTTTTCACCAATTAAATATATGCTAAGAATTAAAAAAACATCCAAAGATGTTTATTTTGGTTCTCTAAAATCTAGTGTGGAGTAATTTTTAATGAAAGTTAGATAAATACTAGATTAATGAACCATTTTTAGTGATTAAAT
>CACZRB010000088.1 GCA_902783555.1 uncultured Erysipelotrichaceae bacterium | reverse complement strand
GTAAAAGATTTAGCTAGATTTCATAATGCTGGATATAAAGGACTTTATAATGGTGAAACTGCAGATGATATTTTTAAAAGGAAAAAACTTCGATATAGAGAAGATATATTAGATAATATGGGTAGTGAAGAACTAGCTAATAACATATTTAGAATAGCTCAAACAGATGCTAAATTAAAAAGAGATAATGTAGATAATGAATATACTGCAAATTCAGTACATTATGAAGTAGGTAAGGAAGTAAGAAATAGTATTAATAGATTAGGAGGTACTATGCCAGAAAATTTGCCAACTCCAGGGAAAAGTTTAAAAGAGTTAGAAAAAGAAAATAAGAAAATAGAATATGAAAAAATGTGATAGAATAATTGCTAGGACTTATGAACTAATATGATATAATAATTTGCGGAGTTGATATTATGAAATGTATTTTTTTAGATTTTGATGGTGTTATTAATAATTGGTATCAATTTGGTGGAGTATCTATTGAAAATGCAATAATATTAAAAAAGATTGTTGATATGTCAGGTGCAAAGATTATAGCTACTACAAGTAATAAGTATAGTTTACAACGCTTTAATAATATAGATTATTATCAATCAACATTTTATAAAAACTATGTAAAATATTTAAATGATTTAGGTATCTACATATATGATTTAACTCCACTTGTAAATGCGAATAGAACACAAGAAATAAAAAAGTATCTAGAAGAACATAATATTGAACAATATGTTATTCTTGATGATAATCTTATAGGTGAAGAGCTTCAAGAACATCAAGTATTTTTAGATTTATATCGTGGATTACAAGAAGAGCATATTGTTCCATCTATAAATATATTAAATGGTAAACTAGGATTTTATCCATCTTATTATAATAGAAATGAAACACCAGAAGAATTAAATAATCGAATAAATGATTATTATAAAAAAGTTAAATAAATATGTTTTAGTAATAATATATGAACTAGTGCTAAATATAATAAATATAGGCAATAGTATTATTCTATAGTCTTAATTTTTCCATAAAATATAATGTACACTAATTAGTGTTTAAGATAGATTTAGGGATTATCCCACAAGTATAAAAGCGCTCTAATAAGCGTTTTTATATTTGATAAATATCGTTAGCAATCATATTTAAAATGTCATAATATACTTTATTTGTAAAAAAATTTATATAAATACAAGAAAGAACAATAAATAAGTATATTTTTATTGATTTTAGTAAGACTTTATAATATAATTAACTAGAAGTTTTATCTTGGATTGAATTATCTCCTGATTTCATTCTAGGATTAAACCGATTATAAATGTAAAGGAGGAAAAATCATGGCTGTTTCAAAAGAACAAAAAGCTAAAAGATTACAAGAATTTACTGGCACACAGACTAACACTGGTGATACAGGATATCAAATAGCAGTACTTACTGATGAAATTAACAACTTAACAGAACATTTAAAAGATCATAAACATGATTATCATTCAAAAAGAGGACTATTCTTAATGATTGGTAAAAGACGTAGTCTATTAGATTATTTAAAGAGAAAAGATGTTGTTAGATATCGTGAAGTAATTGAAAAATTAAATATTAGAAAATAGGGCACTTAAGTTTTTTAGTGTCTTTTTATTTTGAAGTTGAAGAAAGGTAGAATATGAAAAAAGAATTTAAATATGATTTTTTAGGAAGAGAATTAGTAGTAGAAACTGGAGAACTTGCTAAACAAGCAGATGGTGCAGTATTAGTTAGATATGGAGATACAGTTATTTTATCAGCTGCAGTTATGAGTGATACAGTTGGAACTGGTGATTTTTTTCCATTAACAGTAGTTTATAATGAAAAACTATACTCAGTTGGTAAAATTCCAGGAGGATTTATTAAAAGAGAAGGTCGCCCAACTGATGCAGCAACACTTGCCGCAAGACAAATTGATAGACCAATTAGACCAATGTTTGATGAAAACTTTAGAAATGAAGTACAAGTAATTAATACCGTATTATCAGTTGATCCTAATAATACTCCAGAAATGACAGCTTTATTTGGATCATCTTTAGCTCTTGGTATATCTAAAATACCATTTGATGGACCAGTAGCTGGAGTAGTAGTAGGAAAAATTGGCAAAGAATATATTATCAATCCTACAACTGAACAAATAGATAAATGTGAATTAACTGTAACTGTAGCAGGAACTAAAGAAGATATTTGTATGATAGAAGCTGGAGCTCATGAAGCTAGTGAAGCTGATATGTTAGAAGCTTTAATGTTTGGACAAAAACACGTTAAAATGCTTTGTGAATTCCAAGAAAGTATTATTGAAGTAGTTGGTAAACCTAAAGTAGAAGTTGAACTTGCTAGTATAGATGAAGCATTTGAAAAAGAAGTTAAGAATTATGCTGAAGAAGATATGCTAGCTGCAGTACAAATAAAAGATAAACTTTCATCATACGCTAAAATAGATGAAGTAAAAGAAAATACAATTGCACATTTTACAGAAGAATATCCTGATGATGAAGAAGTACCAAAACTTACAAAGAAAATTGTTGATGGTATTGAAGGTGAAGTAGTTAGAGATTTAATTACTAATAAAAAGGTAAGACCAGATGGTAGAAAAGTAGATGAAATAAGACCACTTTCTGCTTATATTGATTTACTTCCAAGAACACATGGTTCAGCAGTATTTACAAGAGGACAAACACAAGCTCTTGCTACTACTACACTTGGTGCAATTGGTGAACATCAAATTTTAGATGGCTTAGGCCTTGAAGATACTAAGAGATTTATGCTTCATTATAATTTCCCTAATTTTAGTGTAGGAGAAACTGGTAGATATGGTGCTCCTGGTAGAAGAGAAATAGGTCATGGAGCTTTAGGAGAAAGAGCACTTTTACAAGTAATCCCATCTGAAGATGAATTCCCATATACAATTAGAGTTGTATCAGAAATATTAGAAAGTAATGGATCATCTTCTCAAGCAAGTATCTGTGCTGGATGTTTAAGTTTAATGGCCGCTGGTGTTCCAATTAAAGCACCTGTTGCTGGTATCGCGATGGGATTAATTACTAAAGGTAAAAAATATACAATTTTAACTGATATTCAAGGTATTGAAGATCATATGGGAGATATGGACTTTAAAGTTGCTGGTACTAGAAAAGGTATTACAGCCCTTCAAATGGATATTAAAATTAAAGGAGTAACTAAATCAATTCTTAAAGAAGCACTAGCTCAAGCTAAAAAAGCTCGTATGGAAATATTAGACTTAATGGAATCTGTAATAGCCGAACCTAGAAAAGAATTATCACCATATGCACCTAAGATTGAAATGATTAATATAAATCCTGATAAGATTAAAGATGTTATTGGACGTGGTGGAGAAATGATTACTAAGATTATTTTAGAATGTTCTCCAGAAGGTGTTAAAACTGTAAGTGATAAAGATGCTGTTAAAGTAGATTTACAAGATGATGGTAAAGTAATAGTTTATCATACTGATTCAGATGTTATTAGACGCACAATTGAAAGAATTGAAAATATTACAAGAGAAGTTGAAGAAGGAAAAGTTTATACTGGTAAAGTAGTAAAAGTTGAAGATTTTGGCTGCTTTGTATCACTTTGGGATGGATGTGAAGGACTTGTACATGTTTCACAACTTGCTAATGAGAGAGTTAATAAACCAAGTGATATAGTTAAAGTTGGAGATGAAATAATGGTTAAATCTTTAGGATATGATAATAAGGGAAGATTAAATCTATCAAGGAAAGATGCATTACCAAAGAGCCCTAAAAAAGAAATTACTAAAGAAGAAACTACTGAAAAGCCAAAAAGAGTAAGAAAAGCAAAAAATGAAGAAAAATAATTCGGTTATGCCGAATTTTTTTCTATTATAAATTCACTTAAGTTATAAATGAATATAAAAAGGTGATTAAGAAGTCACCTTTTTATGTGCTATAGCATATATAAATAACATCAATACTGAAGAAAATATTACTACTATAAAATTTGCAGTCATAATCTCAATTAATGATTTATAGCTAAGGGTATTATCTATTATCCTTGGAATATTTGATAAAGGAGTAAATAGTATTTGATCTAATGTAAAACCTATCATTATTGATAATATAAAAGCAATTAAATGATTAGTTGTTCCTTCAATTGCTTCATATACTGTAATAAATATAAAATGTGATATAAAATATACTACAGTAAATGTTAATAAAACTGCTATATTAGGATAATAAATAAATTTGTTATTAATTGTTAAACTATTTGGAGTAAAGATATTTCGTAAACTATTAGTTATTATCTGAGAAGATGTAATACCATCAATTGTATTTAAAATTATCATCAATAAATAAAAACAAAATAATAGTATAAAACTTGAATATAGTGTTTTTCTTACATATTTCATATTATACTTTTTATACATTAGTACTACTAATAAAAATGTAAAAGGATATATTATTAAACCTGCATTAACATTTAAATTAGGAGCTAAATATATATTCTTTTCTGTAAACATAATGGTAAGCAGTAATAACATAAATAATACTATTGGATAATAAATTCCTTGCTTTTTCAATTTAACCACCTTTTATTCTATAAAAAGGATAACACAAGTTTCTGTAAATTGAAAGAATAAATATTGTTAATTTTTAAATTATGTGTTATATTTATTAAGATAAGAGATAAAATAATAAGGATGGAGAGTATGATATGAAGAAGTTTATTTTATTATTAGCTTTAGCTGCTATGCCATTAAGTGTAAAAGCATTAGCTACTTCCGAAACTTTTGATGTTGGAGATAGTGTTAGTGTAGCATTATACGATGGTTATGAAACAGAAAACAAAAATGGAATTGGATTTCATGTATTAAAGTCAAGCGGAGCTGGAGAAAGAACTGTAACGTTAATTTATGATGGTATTGTTGGAGGATCAGGTACAGTTTATGATGAGACTAGTACTGAAGGAAGTGAAACTCATGAAGCTACTGTTGTTCTAGAACAATCTATAGCAGGTACAGTATTAAATCAATATGTAAATAAAGAAGGCGCTAAATGGAATGTAGAATCTGCAAGTTTACTTAGTGCAAGTGATATAGCATATTTAGGTATTACCAAAAATGCAGCTGGTGCTTATGAAATCCCAGCTAAATATTCATTCCTAGCACCTATTAAAGCAACTGGAGTTCCAAAAGAAATGTATAATTATTGGACTAGTATTTCTGAAGATGGTGAAAAAGTATTTGCAGCTATCTACAATGAAGAAAGAACTACTGATGATGGAGTTTGGGCTACATTAGAAGCACAAGATATTTCAAGTATTACAAATAATGTTAAGTTTGGTATTAGGCCTGTTGTAGTTATTGATAAAGAATATATTTTATGTAATAACACTAAAAATCCTACAACACCAAATGAACCAGAAAATCCAACTCCAGATAATCCAACACCAGATAATCCAACACCAGAAGGCCCAAAAACTGGAGTAGAAGATTATATAATTCCACTTGGCGTAGTTGTTATCCTTGCTAGTGGTGCAGCTGCTTTAATGAAGAAAAAGAACGTATTTAATCAAATTTAGACCTTTAAGGTCTTTTTTTATTTTTTCATCTATTATATAATAAATAAAGAATAGAGGTACTAATGAAAAAATTAACAATAGCAATTGTTTTTATTATTTTTATTTTTATTGGAACAACAATTTCAGTATCCTTTAGTTTGATTAATAGTGACAATTATTTAAGAAATTTTAATATTATAAGTGTTGATAATGTTAGTACTAATTTTAATATAACATATGAAAAAGTTAAGGCAGCAGATAGTTATGAAATAGTATTATATAATTCTGATGATACAGTATTCTTTTCTAAAAAAACAAATCAAAATAATGTTAATTTAAATCTTACAAATATTGAAAATAATAAAGAATATAGAATAGTTATTTTTGCTTTAAAAAATGATGGCAATAGTATTACTGTTAATAATCCCTATACTTTTACTTATTTAGAACCAACTTTTAGTAAAGATAATTCTTTAATATTTAAAGATAAAGAAGACTACTCTTTATTAATAGATGGTGATTTAACTAAAAAAGACTATTTTCTTGAAATATCTTTTGATAATAAACAAATAAAAAAGGATATTGTTAAAGATAATGAATATGCAATTAATAATAAATTATTTACTGGCAAAACCGGAATATTTACCTTAAAACTTTATGATAAAAATACTGTTATTAATGAAATGAATATCTTTAGCAATATGAGTCCAATTAAAGATTTAAAAATTATTAATCCTAAAAAGGATGCTACCTTAAAATATAAAGATATTAATTTAATGTTTGAAGGTGGTGAAAATGCAACTAAATATTCACTAGTTATATATAAAGGTGAATCTCTTATTAAAAAGACCAATATTAATAAAAATAATATAATTATAAGTTCAGAATTTTTCAATAAGGGAGAAAAATATACTCTAAAAGTTATTGCTTATTATGAAGATATAGATAAATATGAAAAAAGTGATAAAGTAGAATTTACTATAAATGATAAAGAAACACTAGATTCTCCTTATATTAATCAAAATCCACTTTATAGTAATGGAAAAATTAATTTAATAAACCCAAATGATAGTGGAACAATATATTATACTATTGATGGTAAAGATCCAAGTATAAATGGAATTGAATACCATGAACCATTTAATATAAATACAAATGCAGTAATAAAAGCTATTGTTATTGATAATAATAAATTAAAAGATAATAGTGATATCAGTACTTATAATGTTAATATTGGAAATAAAGAAAAGTATAAAGTTTATTTAAGATTAGATTCTAATAATGAAAATACTGAAGTATTAAATCAAATTATCAAAAATATGGATGATACCTTTAAAAAATATAATATAGAATTAATAAAAGATGATGGTAGTGATGTAAATACTAGTATAGCTTCTGCTAAATATAATAATGTAGACTTATACTTAGCTTTAAAGACAGGTAATTCTAGTTCTCATGATCTAAAAGGCTTTGAAATATGGATAAATGATGAGAATTCTTTAAGTTATAGTTTAGGTAATTTAATTAAGAATAATTTTAGTTCAATTTATTATGAAAATGCTAATCGTGGTTTGAAATATGCATATAATTCTTTAGACGAATTAGGTTATAATAATGTTTCTCTTAGTATTTTAATTAATTTAGGTTACTTAGATAATAAAGATGATTCTAAATATTTAAAAGAAAATACACTTAAAGTTAGTGAATCTTTAACTAATAGTATTTTAAAATATTTTGGCTTATTTTGACGAATAAGCTTTTTTTAAGCCTTTTTATGATAATATTTAAATGGTGATTATATGGATAGAATATATAATGAAATGTTAGAAAAAACTAATAAAGTTAGCGTATATGAGGAACTTTTAAATATCCTAAGTACACTTGACAAAAAGGATTAATAATAATACAATTATGTTGTTAAGAAGGTGGTATAAAATGGATGATAAATTATTTTTAACTCCTAATGAAATCCTTGAACATGAATTTAAAATTGATGCAAGAGGATATCGTATGCAAGAAGTAGATAAATTTCTTGATATGGTTATAAGAGATTATACTGAATTCTTAAAAACAATAAAAAAATTAGAAGAAGACAATAATAATTTAATTGAAGATAATCGCAAATTAAAATCTGAGTATCGTAAATTAAAAGAGTCTATTGAAGCATCAGGTGGTAATAATTCTAACACTGGTAGTAGTGATGTTTTAAGAAGATTATCTAATTTAGAAAAAATAGTATATGGTAGAGAATAATATCAAAGGCAAACGCTGCATTTAATGTAGAGGAAAGTCCATGCTCGCAAAGTCTGAGATGACTTTAGTGTTCACGCTAAGGGAATAAATAACCTTAGGTAGC
>CACZRB010000087.1 GCA_902783555.1 uncultured Erysipelotrichaceae bacterium | reverse complement strand
TGATTGTATTTTTTATTATTTTAATAATTTTGTTTAACTATCTTAATTATGTTTCACGTGAAACATTGTGCATTACTCTTATTATTTTGATCTATGTTTTTATTTTGTAATTGATTATATTTTTTATTATTTTAATAATTCTGTTTAACTATTCTAATTATGTTTCACGTGAAACATTGTGCATTACTTTTATTATATTTATTTATAATTTAATTATTAAAGATATTATTTATATGTAATTTCAATAATCTTTGTATAAATATTTATTTATGTTTCACGTGAAACATTGTGGATTATTCTGTATTTATATTAAAAAATAAAAAAGAATGTTTCACGTGAAACATTCTTTAATTATTATTTGTAGTGTTATCGACGTTTTGATTTTCCTCTGATGTTTCACGTGAAACATCATCATTTTTAATTAAGCTAATTGACGATACTTTTTGATTATCTTTCAAATTAATTAGCCTTGTACCTTGAGTTACTCTACCTAATTGAGAAATTTGATCAATTGGAATTCTTATTATTATTCCAGAATCAGTTATTAACATTAAATCGCAATTATCTATTACTCTCTTGATAGAAACAATATTTCCATTCTTTTCAGTTATATTTAATGCTTTAACACCTTTACTACCACGACGTGTTTTTCTAAATTCAGAAATGACAGTTTTTTTACCATAACCTTTTTCTGTAACAATAATAATATTATCAGTTTCTTTGGTAGTTTCTAAACTTACACAAATTCCTCCATCTAAATTTATACCTTTAACTCCGCTGGCAGTTCTACCCATAATTCTAATTTCAGATTCATTAAATAACGCCATTTTTCCAAGACTTGATGCTAACATAACATCACATTCACCATCTGTCTTTTTGACATCAACTAATTCATCAGTTTCTTTAAGACTTATACATAATTTTCCAGTTTTTCTAATATTTTCAAATTCTCGAACATCTGTTCGCTTTACTAAACCTTTCTTAGTTGCAAATAACAAATATTTACAATTATCATCTGATGAAATAGACATAAATGTAGATACTTTCTCTTCTTTTTCAATAGGAAGTAAATTTATTATTGGTAAGCCTTTAGATGTTCTACTAAATTCTGGTACCTCATATCCCTTAATACGATATACTTTACCTTTATTTGTAAATACGAGTAAATTATCATGTGATTTAAGGTTAAGTAAGTACTCAACATAATCTTCCTCGTTAGTAGTCATTCCTTTAACTCCAACTCCACCACGGTTTTGTGTACGATAATTATCAACAGTTGTACGTTTAATATAACCTTTGTTTGTTAATGAAACAATAATATTTTCATTTGGAATTAAAGATTCATCTTCAATATAATCAATTGCTGACATATCAATATGAGTTCTACGATCATCTGCGTATTTATCCCTAATTTCAGTAAGTTCCTTTTTAATTATTTCAAGAACTTTTTCTTCGCTGGCTAAAATGCTCTTTAATTCTTCAATTAATGCTAATAAATCAGCTAATTCTTTTTCTATTTTGTCTCTTTCTAAACCAGTTAATCTTCTTAATCTCATTTCTAAGATTGCATCGGCTTGAAGCTCTGATAAGCCAAAATTCTTCATTAAACCAGCTTTGGCTTCTTCATCGGTTTTAGAACCTCTAATAAGCTTAATTACTGCATCTATATGATCTAATGCAATTTTTAATCCTTCTAAAATATGAACTCTTGCTTCTGCTTTATTTAAATCATATCTAGTTCTTCTAATAATAACTGTTTTTTGATGATCAATATATTTAGATATAATATCTTTTAATCCAAGAATTCTTGGAGTTTTATCATCAATCATTAAGAAAATTATTCCATAAGTTGTTTGAAAATTAGTTAATTTATATAATTTATTTAATACGACTTGAGGATTCGCATCTTTTTTCAAAGTAATTGTAATCTTAATACCATTTTTTAAATCAGTATGATAATCTGAGATACCATCTATTATTTTATTATGTACAAGTTCAGCAACTCTTGTCTTAAGTTCTGATGTATTAACACCATATGGTACTTCAGTTATAATAATATTACTATGATTAGCATGTTCTTCAATTTCTGCTTTACTTCTAATTGTAATAGTTCCACGGCCGGTTTCATAGGCTTTTTTAATACCACTATTACCTAAGATAATACCACCGGTTGGAAAGTCTGGACCTTTAATAATTTGCATTAATCCATCAGTGTCTATATCGGGATTATCAATGTATGCAATGCAACCATTAATAACTTCACCTAAATTATGTGGAGGGATATTAGTTGCCATACCAACAGCGATTCCCATTGTTCCATTTACTAAAATATTAGGAAATTTGGATGGAAGTACTAATGGTTCTTTTTTTGTTTCATCAAAGTTTAGTTGCATATCTACAGTATCTTTGTTAATATCTTTTAATAATTCTAAAGAAATCTTTGATAGTCTAGATTCTGTATAACGATATGCAGCTGCGCCATCACCATCAATATTACCAAAGTTTCCATGGCCATCAACTAAAGTGTATCTTTCAACCCAATTTTGGGCTAAACGTACCATGGCATCATAAATTGATGTATCACCATGTGGATGGTATGAACCTATTACGTTTCCTACTGTAGTAGCACATTTTTTATGTGGTTTATCTGGCGTGTAACCATTCTCATACATAGACCATAAAATACGACGATGTACTGGTTTTAAACCATCTCTTAAGTCTGGGATTGCACGAGCCATTATAACGCTTGCTGAGTAATCTATAAATGATTTTTTTACTTCATCAACTATATTATTATGCGTAAAGCTATCTCTTTCGTGAAATTCACCACTATAATCTGTGTGAATATCTTCTTCATTTTCCACATTTTCATCAGATTTAATTATTTCTTCTTCGATATTTTCTAATTCTTCGTTATCCATTTTAATTCACCACACTAACTAAATATCTACATCTGCGTAACGGGCATTTTCTTCAATAAATTGTCTTCTTGGTTCTACTTCTTCGCCCATTAATTTTTCAAATATTGCATCAGCAGCTATTAAATCATCAACTGTAATTCTTCTTAATACTCTAGTATTTATGTCCATTGTTGTTTCATAAAGTTCTTCTGCATCCATTTCACCAAGACCTTTCATACGAGTAATCTCAGCACGAGATCTATCTGTTTCTTTCATTTTAGCTAAATATGAATCTCTTTCTTTTTCATCAAGTACGTATTTTCTTGTCTTTCCATATCTAATTCTAAATAATGGTGGTTGAGCAGCATAAACATGTCCTGCTTCAACTATAGGTCTAAAATATCTATAAAATAAAGTTAATAATAAAACTCTAATATGCGCACCATCGACATCGGCATCTGTCATTATAACTATTTTATCGTATCTAAGTTTTGATAAGTCAAAATCAGCTCCAATACCAGTACCAAATGCAGTAATAATTGTCTTAATTTCTTCATTTGATAAGGCTTTATCAAGTCTTGCCTTTTCAACATTTAATATTTTACCTCTTAATGGTAAAATTGCTTGAGTTACGGAATCTCTACCTTCTTTGGCAGAACCTGCTGCTGAATCTCCCTCGACAATAAAGATTTCTGATACAGCTGGATCTTTACTTTTACAATCTGATAATTTTCCCCAAGTATTAACTGTTGTCAAATCAGATTTTCTTGAAGCCTCTCTTGCTCTTTTAGCAGCATTTCTAGCGCGGCATGCTTGAATACCTTTTTCAACAATAATTCTTGCTTCCCCGGGATTTTCCATTAAGAATCTTTCAAATCCTTGTGAAAAAACATTATCAGCAAGTTTTCTAACTTCAGAATTTCCTAATCTTCCTTTAGTTTGACCTTCAAATTGAGGATTTGGATGCTTACAGGAAATAATCATTGTTAAGCCTTCTTTAACATCATCACCTGTTAACGATTCATCTTTTTCTTTTAGTATATTAGCCTTGCGCGCATAATTATTTATAACTCTCGTTAATGCTCGTCTAACACCTTCTTCATGTGTACCACCATCATGAGTATTTATGTTATTAACAAATGAATATATATTATCATTATATCCAGTGTTATATTGCATAGCTACTTCAAAGAAAACATTATCTTCTTCTCCCTCTAAGTGGATAATATCTTCGTGAACCGGTGTTTTACCAGTATTAATAAATTTAACATATTCACTAATACCACCCTCATATAAAAAGTGTTCACCAGTAGTATCTTCTTCATTACGATCGTCTCTTAAAGTCAATGATAATCCTTTATTTAAAAATGCAAGCTCTCTTACTCTAACTTTTAGAGTTTCGTAATCATAAATTTCAGTATCAAATATTTCTGGATCAGGTTTAAAACTAACTGTTGTACCGGTACGATTAGGTTCACATTCACCTACAATAGTTAATTTTTGAGTAGTTTTACCGCCATTTTCAAATTTAGCTTCATAAATTTTACTATCTTTATAAACAGTAACTACTACCCATTTTGATAAAGCATTAACAACTGAAGCACCTACTCCATGTAATCCACCAGATACTTTGTATCCGCCACCACCAAATTTACCACCAGCATGTAAAACTGTATAAACTGTTTCTACTGTTGAAATACCTGTTTTTGCATGAATTCCTACTGGTATACCACGACCATCATCTTTAACAGTTATGGAATTATCTTTATTAATAATTATTTCAATATTTTTACAAAAACCAGCTAATGCTTCATCGATTGAGTTATCAACTATTTCCCAAACTAAGTGATGAAGTCCTTTAACGTCTGTTGTACCAATATACATACCTGGTCTTTTTCTTACAGCTTCTAATCCTTCTAAAACTTGAATATCGCTTTCATTGTATTCTAAATTTTTATCATTCATAATCTTTAACCTCTACTTTCCTATTTGTTATTTTAATTACCCGGCAGTTATTAAGTAATTTTTTATTTACTTTATCGATATCTGTAGTAGTAATAATTATTTGAAAACTTTTTTTAAAATTTCCAATTAAGGTATTTATTTTTTTATCATCTAATTCACTAAATAAATCATCTAATATTAAAATTGGTGTCCTTTTTTTAGTATTTATACAATATTTAATTTCTGATAATTTAAAGGATATTATAGCATTTTTTAATTCACCTTCTGATAAAAAGTCTTTAGCTAGTTTGCCATGAATCTCAAATAAATAATCATCGACATGAATACCTAAATGAGTTTTCCCATAATTAATATCTTTCTGTTGCATTTTACGATAACTTTTAATAAGATCTTCCTTATTTTTATTCTCATAATTAGAGATGTATTTTATTTGAAGGTTATCTTTTTTTACGACTTTTTTAAAGATACTACTTATATATAAATTAATTTGGTTAACATAATCTTTTCTAATATTATATATTTTTAAACCTAAATCTATTAATTTATCAGTTAATACATCTAAATAATCTGTTGGAATGTTTCCATTTAAATACATCGATTTTAAATATGTATTTCTCTGCTTTAATACTTTATTGTAAATGCTTAATAATTTAAGATATTCATTATTAAATTGGGATAATTCCATATTTATTAATTTTCGATGAATACTAGGATTATCTTTTATTAATTTCATATCTTCAGTAGTAAATAATATTACATTTAATTTTGATATATAATCACTTATTGATTTAATACTATTATTATCAATTTTAATATTTTTTCCATCTTTACTTAAAACTATTTTAAAATTATTTGATATTTTATCTACTATATTAGCCTCTATTACAGCAAAATCTTCTTCATCTTTTATTAATATTTGATCATTACTTGTTCTAAAAGATTTAGTAAGGGCTAAATAATAAATTGCTTCTACAATGTTAGTCTTTCCTATTCCATTATTACCAATAATTATATTTTTGTAATCTGAAAAGGTTATATCTAAATTTGTATGATTGCGAAAATTTTTAAGTTTTAAATTAGTGATTTTCATTTTAAACCCTCTTTTAAAGCGATATAATAACAAAATAGGTATAGCTGAGTACTTATACCTATATAATTATAACACAAAAATAATGGCCTTTAAACATTAAAATTCTATTTTTTTCGATTTTTAAATGTATTTTTTAAGGATAAAGATCGTAAATATTGATTATTAATAATTCTGTATGTTGAATCAATATCTAAACTTTCATTATTTAAAAATTCAATTTGGCATTTGTCATCTAATTTGTTTATTCTTTCAACATTTTCAACATTAATCCATGCGCATTCTTTTAATCTTGGTGAGCACGTTGGGAAAAAAATTGTTGGTTCTTGCTCTGATATTATTATTGGCGCTTTATAGTTTAAACCGGTCATTTTGTATGTTCCTTTTGTACGGCCTTCTAAACTACTACCATAATATTGACAATTAGTATCCATAATTTTTTTTATTTTTTCATCAATTATATAACAGTCATGGTCTTCATAAATAACTGTTTTCTTCTTGCCTAATGGAATAAGTGCTAATGTATTCTTGTTTATTAAATAGTCTTTCATTTAGTTCACCCCTCTTTCAGGTTGAATATTAGACCATAATATTATGTCGAAATTTGTCGAATTATGTCGAAAAAATGCAAAAAAATAAAAAAAGAGTTTTTAATATTTTTAAAGTACTCTTTTTAGTATGTTTTAATTGGTAATATTAATTGAATTAATGTCTCATCAGTGGCAGATTTTAATATAATTGGTTTAGAATCATTATTTAAAAGAATAATTAAGTCATCTTCTTCAAATGTTTTTAAAGCATCTAACATGTATTTAGCACTAAATGAAATTGAAATATTACTGTCAGTATTTTTATTAATTAATACTTTTTCTTCTGATTTTCCAATTTCACTTGAAGATGAGGTTATTATTAAATCACTTTCTTCAGTATCCATTTTTATTATATTTTTATCTTTGTTTTGAGTTAATAATGCTGCACGATCTATAGCAGCAAAGTAATCATTTAAACTTGTTGTTATAATTATTTCAAATTCTTCTGGAATAAAATTACTTGTATTTGGATATGTTCCATTTAATAAACTTGATTGAAATAAATAATTTTGATATTTAAATAATACTTTGTTATCAAATAAGTGAATTTCAACATCAGATTCACTATCTAGTAATTTATCAAGTTCACTAACATTTTTGCCTGGTATTACAACATTATATGATTCATAGTTTTGATCTAATACAATTGTTTTTTTAGCTAATCTATATGAGTCAGTCGCTACACATTCTAATATATTGCCATTAATTTTAAAATTTAATCCAGTTAATAATGGTCTTGATTCTTGAGTAGAAACTGCAAATAAAGTTTGGTTAATTATTTTTTTAATAATATTACTGTTAATAACTATAGGGTTTTCCACTTTATCTAAAGATATATTTGGATAATCTTCTGTATCTAAACAATTTAAATTATATACTGTATTTTCTGTACTAATAATAATTTTTAAACCATCTAAAACTTCAATGTTGATATCTGTATTTGGTAATTTTCTAATTATTTCTAATAAATATTTACTTTGAATTATTATTTTTCCTGTTTCATATATATTTTTAATCTTATCTTTAGGAATAAAGTTTCTAATTGTAAGGTCACTGTCACTAGCAGTTAAATATAATCCTTCTTCTGTTAAATCAAACATTACTCCATTTAATATTGGGATAATATTTCTTGGAGAAATTGCTCTCATAACATTTGTCAAACTTTCTAATAATATAGTCTTTTCAATTAATAATTTCATTTATATTCCTTCTTTCTTATTTAATATTATTAATAATGTTTAAAATGTTAATAACTTATTTTTTTCTTTTATTTACTGGGATTAATTGATGTGAATTGTTTTTAGTTTTCCTCATTAATTAACAATTCTATTTTTTATTTGCTCTATTGTTTCTTTAAGTTCATAATTTGTTTTAATTTCTTCGTTTATTTTTTCAAATGAGTGTAATACTGTGGCATGATCACGATTACCGAATTCTAAACCTATTTTTACTATAGTTTCTTCAGTAGTCATACGGCATAAATACATTGCAATTTGTCTTGGAAAACTGATATTATTTGTTCTTTTTTTACTTTTTAAATCTTCAACTGTTATTTTAAAATGATCTGCTACAGCTTTTTGAATTCTTTGTATATCATTTGTTACGAATGTATTTTTTCCTATATAGTCTTTTAATGCATCTACTGCAAATTCTAGATTAATCTCTTTTGGACACATCATTGCAGCGTAAGCATATAATCTTGTAATTGCTCCTTCTAAATGCCTTACATCATTTTCACAATTTGATGCTATATATTCAATTACATCATTGTTTACGAGAGATGCAACTTCATGACCTGACATTTTATCTTTTAATATTTTACATCTAAGTTCAAAATCAGGTGGATATATATTTACAGTTAATCCCCATCTAAACCTTGTTAATAGTCTTTCTTCAAGTTTTTTTAAATCATCAGGTGAACGATCTGAACTTATTATTATTTGTTTATTTGAATCATATAGTGTTGTAAATGTATTAAAGAACTCTCCTTGGGATTTTTCTGCTCCAGCAAGAAATTGAATATCATCTATCATTAATACATCAACATTTCGATATTTTTCCTTAAAATTATCAATTATATTAAAATTATTTTCGTCTTTTTTGGTAATTCCAATAAAATCGGAAATAAATTGTTCACTAGTTATATATAAAACAGTTTTATTAGAATTTTTTGCAACATAGTTACCAATAGCATGCATTAAATGGGTTTTCCCTAATCCACTTTTGCCATATATAAATAAAGGATTATATATTTTTCCAGGCTGTTCTGCTACAGCTAAAGCTGCTGTTTGAGCAAATCTATTACTATCACCAATAATAAAGTTTTCAAAGGTGTATTTATCATTTAAATTTGAATTGATTCTTTTGTGAATATTTTCCTCTTTTTCAACATTTGTTTCAATTTTTTCAAGTTCATCTTCAACTATAAATTCTAAATCATAATTGGTCCCTGTAATACTATTAATTATTTCTTCTATCAAATCATAATAGTTATCATTTAAAAATTTTTTATGAAATGTCATTGGGACTTGTATAATTAGTTTTCCATTATTTATATTTACTAGTTTAGTTTCTTTAAACCAAGTATTAAAGGATACAGTAGCAATTCTTGTGCTAAGTATTTCTAAAAAGTTTTTCCATATTTCTTCGTTACTCATTTACCTCACCCCGCTATACTTGCTTTGATAAAAATATTGTAAACCAAGTTTGAATAAAAAGAAAGACTTAAAATTAATTTTTTTATTTTTGTTAATAAAGCCTAAAACAAATGTTTAATTTTTAAATTATTAAAAAGTTATTAACAGATTTATTCACATTTTATTGCTTTTATTTAAAGGGATTGTTAAGGTTATTCACATTTTTAACATTTCTTAATTAACACTAAAAATTGATTTGCACAATTATTATATTTTTTTGTTTATTACGTTATTTAGGGCTTTTAATTAGGACGTTTTGTTTTTGTTAATAATTTATTTTGTTTTTTTGATTCTTTGAAATCAAATTAAATTCTTTTGTTGACTTGGATGATTTAATATATTATAATAAGAAAGCTTATTGAAGTGGAGGTGCGTTTATGAAAAGAACATTTCAACCTAATAATCGTAAAAAGGCTAAAAAACATGGTTTCTTTGCAAGAAAAGGAACTGATATTTTAAAGTCAAGAAGAGATAAAGGACGTAAAAATTTAATTAATAAATAAGCCACCATTATGTGGTTTTTATTCTATGTGGAGGAAAAATGAATAGTGAAATAAGAATTAAAAGTAAAATAGAATTCGAAGATTTAATTAAAAATGGAGAAAAAATAGGTAATTCTTATTTTGTTATATATTATAAGGAAAGAAAAAAGAGTTTTTCTCGTTTTGGTATTTCTTTAAGCAAACATTTTGGTAATGCAGTTAAAAGAAATAAATATAAAAGAATTTTAAGGGAAATAATTAGAAATAATCAAAAAAAGTTTAAAAAGACTCAAGATTATATTATAATAATGAAGAAAACGTGTGATAGTTTAGATTATAAAGTTATTGAAAGTAAATTGCTAGCTTTATTATTACAGGAGGATTAAAATGAAAAAAAAGTATATTATTATTTTATTAATCTTAGTATTTATGTTAAGTGGATGCACTAAATATTTACAAGATGATAATAAAAAAAGAATTATTAATGAATCTACTGGCCAAAGTTTGCCTTCAAATATATTATGTAAACCAACAAGTGAAGATTTGGTAGAAATATATGAAAAGTATAATGATAAGTTAGATGTACCTTTAGAAAAATTAGGGGATTGTGCAGAATTAAAATATTATGATGCTGAAAATTATAATGGTTTGTGGGTACAACTAATTGTAATGCCGCTTGCTTGGTTAATTATTAGACTTGGTAATTTTGTTGGTAATTATGGTTTATCTGTAATGTTAGTAGGACTTTTAATTAGAGTTGTATTATTACCATTTAGTATAAAAATGACTAAGCAGTCAGAAAATATGAAAAAAATTCAACCCGAGATGGCTAAATTAGAAAGAAAATATGCTGGTAAGGATGATCAAGAGTCAATGATGGCTAAGAGTCAAGAAATGATGATGCTTTATAAGAAATATAATGTAAGTCCTTTTGGTAGCTGTTTGCTTTCATTTATTCAGTTACCTTTGTTCTTTGGTTTCTTAGAAGCTATTAATCGTATACCTGCCATATTTGAGGGAACTTTAGGAGTTTATCAACTTGGAACTACACCTTTAATTGGATTAAAGAGCGGAAATTATTATTATATAATTCTTATTTTACTTATTATGTTAACTACATATTTATCATTTAAGTTCAGTATGAATAATGGAATTGGTAATGCTGAACAAGAAAAACAAATGAAGATGATGACAACATTTATGATAGTGTTTATTTCAATTGCATCATTTAGTTTACCAACAGCAATTGCTTTATATTGGGTTGTAACAAATGGATTTAATGTTGTTCAGAATTTGGTAATTAAGAAAGGATAAGCAAGTATGGAAGTATATGTATATGAAGGCAAGAATGAAGAATTAGTTTTAGAAAAAGCTTTGACAGATTTAAATGTAACTGAAAATGATATTTTAATAAAGAAAGAAAAAGTAAAAGGTGGTTTATTTAAGGGTGAAACTTTTAAATTTACAGTTATTAAATTATCTGATGTTCAAACAAGTATTAAGGATTTCTTAAAAGAACTTCTTAATAAAATGGATTTAGAAGTAGAATTTGAATCTAGTATGAGAGAGAAACAAATTAATATTAAAATGTTCTCTAATAATAATGCAATTCTTATTGGAAAAGGTGGTCAAACTTTAAGTGCACTAACAACTATTGTTAAACAATATGTTTATAATCAAATTGGAATTTATCCTTATATTAATCTTGATGTTGAAAATTATAAAGATAAACAAGTTATGCATTTAGAGCGTTTAGCTAAAAACATTGCTAGAGAAGTTAGAAGTACTAAAAATCCAGTTACAATGGAAAATATGAATGCTTATGAAAGAAGAATTGTTCATAATGTACTTACTGATTTTAAAGGTGTAATTACGGAAAGTGAAGGAGAAGAACCTAATCGTCATGTGGTTGTAAAGCCAAGTGAAGAATAGTCTTCTTTTTTTCTATTTAAAAATGTGCTATAATATGGCGCGTAAGTGAGGTGCATAATATGAATTCTACTATATGTGCAATTTCAACTGCTATGGGAGTAGGAGCTATATCAATTATAAGAATTAGTGGTCCAGATGCAATTAAAATTGTAAATTCAATATTTAAAGGTAAAAATTTATTAGAAGTTGATAGTCATACGATAAATTATGGTCATATTGTATATAAAGAAGAAATAATAGATGAAGTATTAGTAAGTGTAATGCGTGCACCTAAAACTTTTACTGTGGAAGATGTTGTAGAAATAAATTCTCATGGAGGACCTGCTATAACTAAAAAAATATTAGAAATTCTTTTACTTTCTGGATGTGAACCAGCTGAACCAGGTGAATTTACTAAAAGGGCATTTTTAAACGGTCGTATTGATTTAACCCAAGCTGAAGCTGTTCAAGATTTAGTTGTTTCAGAAAGTGAAAAATCAAGAAAAATGGCTATTAATGGACTTTCAGGTAGTTTATCTAAACTAATTAAAGATATACGTAAAGAGATTATAGATGTACAAGCAAATATAGAAGTAAATATTGATTATCCTGAGTATGAAGAAGGAGAAAAGTATACAAAAGATACTTTGCTTCCTAGAATTCAAAATATAAATATTATGTTAACTAATCTTTTAGACAATGCTCAAAATGGAAAAATGATTAAAGATGGTATAACAGTTGCTATTTTAGGTAAACCTAATGTAGGAAAAAGTAGTATATTGAATGCTTTTTTGGAAGAGGAAAAAGCGATTGTAACAAATATTCCCGGTACTACCCGTGATGTTGTTGAAGGTAGATTTATATTAGATGGGATTATTTTAAATATTATTGATACAGCTGGAATTAGGGAAACAGAAGATGTTGTTGAAAAAATTGGAGTTGAAAAAAGTAAAAAAGCTTCTAAAGATGCTGATTTGATTATTTATGTAATTTCAGCTGAAGATGGTATATCAGTTGATGATAGTGAATTTATTAAAAGTAATATAGATAAAAAGATTATTATTTTTATTAATAAAAATGATTTAAGTGATAATCGATTAAAAATAGATTATGTTAACCAAGAATCTATAATTTATGGAAATACAATATCTAGTGATGGATTAGATGCTTTAAAAGATAAAATAAGGGATATGTTTAATTTAAATGAATTAGATAATTCTAATTATACGTTTTTGTCAAATGCTAGACAAATATCTTTAATAAAAGAAGCTAGTCTAAAAATAAATAATATAATAGAAACAATAGATAATTTACCATTAGATGTATTTACAATAGATTTGAAAAATGCATATGAATTACTTGGTGAAATAATTGGTGAAACATATAAAGAAGATTTAATTGATGAGTTATTTTCAAAGTTTTGTTTAGGAAAGTAGGTGAATTATTGATGTATGATATTATAGTAGTAGGCGGTGGTCATGCAGGATGTGAAGCAAGTTCAGCGGCAGCTAAAATGGGGTTTAAAACTCTTTTAGTTTCTTCTAATAAGAAAAATATTGCTGATATGCCTTGTAATCCTTCAATTGGTGGAACTGCTAAAGGTATTGTTGTTAGAGAAATTGATGCCTTAGGTGGTTTAATGGGAAAAGTGGCTGATCAAAGTCATATTCAAATTAAGATGCTTAATAATGCTAAAGGGCCTGCAGTTAGATCGTTACGTGCTCAAGCTGATAAAATTACTTATCCTAAAATAATGCTTGAAACATTAGAAAATACACCTAATTTAGAAATTTTAGAAGCTATGGTTGAAGATTTAATAGTAGAAGATAATACTATTAAAGGGATTATTTTAAATAATAAAGAAGAAATATATTGTAAGGCTTTAATACTTACAACTGGGACTTATTTAAGAAGTAAAATCTTAGTTGGTGATAAATCTAAAGAAGAAGGACCTCATGGAGAAAAACGTAGTAATTATTTAAGTAATAATTTAAAAAGATTAGGATTTGATATTCAAAGACTTAAAACAGGTACTCCACAAAGATTAGAACGTAGTTCGATTGATTTTAGTGTTTTAAAAGAAGAATGCGGAGATGACTCTTACTGGACTTTTAGTTTTGATAATGGTCCATTGTATGATAAAGATAAGCAAGAAAAGTGTTATATTGTTTATACTAATGAAAAAACACATCAAATAATACGTGATAATTTAAAAAAATCTGCTATGTATGGTGGATATGCGGAAGGTATTGGACCTAGATATTGTCCTTCAATTGAAGATAAAGTTGTACGTTTTGCTGATAAAGAAAGACATCAATTATTTTTAGAACCAGAAAGTTTATATTATGATGATATTTATTTACAAGGTTTTTCAACTAGTATGCCAGAAGATGTTCAAGAAGAAATGGTTCATAGTTTAAAAGGATTAGAACATGCTAAAATTAAAAAGTATGCTTATGCTATTGAATATGATGCTATTAATCCATTACAACTTACTCATTCTTTGGAAACTAAAGTGATAAAAAATCTTTTTACTGCTGGTCAAATTAATGGAACTAGTGGTTATGAAGAAGCCGCTGGACAAGGGATAATAGCTGGTATTAATGCTGGATTAAAACTACAAAATAAGGATCCATTAATATTAAAAAGGAATGAAAGTTATATTGGAGTATTAATTGATGATTTAGTATTAAAAGGTACGAAGGAACCTTATCGTTTACTTACATCTAGAGCAGAATATCGTTTACTTTTACGTCATGATAATGCAGATTTAAGATTAAGAGAGTATGGGTTTAAATGTGGATTAATTAGTAAAGAACAAAAAGAAGTATTAGATGCTAAAATATCTTTGATTGAAAAAGTAACTAATTATTTAAAAGAAAATAGAATTACATTAAAAAATTTACCAGAGGACTATAAAAATAGATTTAATATTAATCTTACTAATGGATTATCTTTATTTGATTTTATAAAAAGACCTGAAGTTAAAATTAGTGATTTAAATGAGTATGGTATTATTCCATTTAAAACGACCAGTTTTGATGTTTTAGAACAGGTTGAATTTAATATTAAATATGAAGGTTATATAAAAAAAGAAGAGCAAGAGGCTCAAAAATTAATTAAAATGGAAAATAAACAAATACCAAATGATATTGATTATGATAAAGTTAAAAATTTAGCTTCAGAAGCAAGACAAAAGTTAAAACAAGTTCGTCCAATTACTCTTGCTCAAGCGTCTAGAATCAGTGGAGTAAATCCGGTAGATATTGGAATACTTGCAATTTATTTGAAGAAAGAATATAGTAAAAATGAGTAAAGAAGAGTTTTTTAATTTATTAAAAAGTGAATTAAATTTAGAGTTAGATGATAATCAAAAAGATAATTTAAATAGGTTTGCTGAGTTATTACTAGAATATAATAAACATACTAATATTACGGCGATTAAAGATATAAATGGTGTTTATTTAAAACATTTTTACGATTCGCTTACACTTATTAAAGCAATTAATTTATTTGATAATATTAGTGTTTTAGATGTTGGTTCTGGTGGTGGATTCCCCGGAATTGTTTTGGCAATTTGTTTTCCTAATTTAAAGGTAACGCTTTTAGATAGTAATCATAAAAAAAGTGATTTTCAAGAGTATATTGTTCAAAATTTAAATTTAAACAATGTAATAGTTATTAATGATAGAGCTGAAAATTATTTTAAATTAGGAAATAAGTATGATTTGGTAGTAGCGAGAGCGGTAGCAAATTTATCAGTATTATGTGAGTTATGTATTCCTTTTGTTAATATAAATGGATATTTTATAGCGATGAAAGGAGATGCATCTATTGAAATTAAAGATGCTAGTTATGCAATAGAATTTCTAGGAGGAAAACTTTACAATGTTTGTAAATTTTATTTAAAAGATAATAATGATTTAAGAAATTTAGTTGTAATAAGAAAAGATATTGATAGTCCAAGTGGTTATCCTAGAAATTATGATAAAATTGTAAAGAAACCAATTAAATAATAATATTATGGTTTCTTTTTTTTTTAAAAAAGTTGAAAAAAATTTAAAAATAAAGTATTATTGTAATAGAATAGGAAGGGTAGTTTATGAATAGCGATAAACAAATTCAAAATATTAATGTTGACTTAATTATTCCTAATAGATTTCAACCTAGACTTACCTTTGATGAAAATGCATTAAATGAACTTGCAACATCTATAAAGGAGCATGGTATAATTCAACCCTTAGTTTTAAGAAAAATTAATGATAAATATGAAATAATAGCTGGTGAAAGAAGATATAAAGCTGCTCAAATAGCTGGTTTAACAGAAGTACCTGCAATTATTACAGATATTGATGATGATAAAAGTGCAGAAGTTGCTTTAGTTGAAAATGTTCAACGAAAGAATTTAAATTCTATGGAAGAAGCAAAATCTTATAAAAAAATATTAGATAAAGGGAAAATGACTCAAGAGGTTTTAGCGCAAAAAATGGGAATTTCTCAATCTACCTTAGCCAATAAATTGCGTCTTTTAAATCTAACTCCGGAAGTACAAGATTCATTAATGAATGGGAAAATAAGTGAAAGACATGCTAGAAGTTTGTTAATGGTTAATGACCCAATGAGACAAATTAGTTTGTTAAATAGAATTATTGCTGAAAGATTAACTGTTAGACAGTTAGATGCTATTATTAAAGAAAATACATCTACAGTTATACAAGAACCATTAATTAAAGAAAATATAATAAAGGAGGAACCTGTTATGGAGCAAAATAATACACCATTAGTTAATTTAGAAAATCAATCTATAAATGAAAATACTGATAATATATTTGATGTTATTGATAGTAATAATAATGCAGAAAATAAGGCTGAAGGAAATCAAAATATTCCATCTGTAGAGAATAATGATAATTCTACTCAATCTGCAGTATCTTTAATAGACTCAATAGATACATTAGATACATTAGATTTAGATGAAAGTGAAGTGCCTAAATTAGATAATAATAAAGTTCCTTCTGCTTTGGAAAATATTTTAGATAAGATTTCTGGGCCTAAATATGCTTCTTTAGAAGATGAAACTGTAAATATGACTTTAGATC
>CACZRB010000086.1 GCA_902783555.1 uncultured Erysipelotrichaceae bacterium | reverse complement strand
TAAAAGAAGCTCTTTAATGGGTAACTTACTCTTTAAATTATCTTTTAATAATTCTTTAGTTAATTTTTTATCAAAAGGTTCTAAGCCTACTTTTTCTAAAGATTTATAATCTTTTAAATCTTTCACTAAAATCATACGACCAAATTTTCTAGTATCATGATATCTAACTGATAAATTATCAAATTCAAATATAATATGTTCATGCTTTTCAATTGGATCATCAAGGCTTTTAATAAAATATTTACCTTCCATTCTTAAATGACTTACTAAATATAAATCTTCAAATTTAAAAATTAAAAATTTCCCTTTAGTATCAATTGATATTAATTTTTTCCCAATTAAATTATTAAAGTCTAAAGATTCTTTCTCAATCATTTTAGGATAAATAATTTTAATATTAGTTATTTTTTTATTTATTAAATTTTTTCTTAAAACAGACGCTACTGTTCTTACCTCAGGTAATTCTGGCATAATAAAACTCTCCTTAAACATAATTTTAACACATATTATTAGATGAAAAAAGTTCTATTTATAGAACTTAATTTACTAAAACAGGATATCCTTCAGGTCCTAACTTCCAAGGAGAAAATCTATATTCTGATAATGTATTATCATTCTTCATTTCATAGACATTTTCATTTAACTTATCTACGAATTCTTGAGTATTAAATTGTTCCTTTGTCATATATACTAATACATTAGACTCATGATTTATATTATCAGCATCTAGAGTATATATATTAGTAACTTTAGATATATCTAAGCCATTTCCCATACCATAATTTGAAGATCCAACTAATTTTCCATAATTAAAAGTATTATAGATATAAATATTAGCGGTAGTATATATACCATAAACTATCCCATTAGTGCCATTATCACTCGTAACATTTCCAGCATTGTAACTATTATAAATATAAGCATTTTTAGCTATTTTACCAATTAATCCACCACTATATAATGAATCTCCACTATTAATTGTTCCTATATTAAATGAATTAATTATATATGTCTTTGAATCAGCAGCACTATTATCATCTCCTAACAATCCACCAATATGCCTAGTACCACTGCTTGAGAAATCGTTTTTTAACTCACCATCATTAAAACTATTATATATTTTCAGCGTTGACCAATTTAATCCAACTAAACCACCAATTTGATTTGAACCATATATAGTTCCTGTATTACTACAATTAACCATCTTAACATTGTTCGCAACGCCTGTAATTCCACCTGCTGTTCCAGAAGTTCCTACTAAAATACTTACATTAACTTCATTATGTACATTTGATACTATTGCATTAGTAAAGTTTCCCGCTATACCTGCTGCGTCAGTAGTAACATTTGAAGAAACATTCCCACTTATTGTTAAATTACTAAATTTTGGACTATTAGACCAGCCAAATAGTCCTATTCTGATATCATTTTTTGTATTACTTATATATAAATTATCTATGCGATGATTTTGACCATCAAAACTTCCACGAAAATAATGTGCATTTGTATCTCCAATTGGATAAAATCCACTTCCTGTTGTTAATTCTGTTTTAATTGATTCTACTGCACTATTTCCATTATAGTCACCATATGTTGTTGCATTAGTTGAATCTCTGTAACTATCGTCTTCATTAAAATCTAAATCTCTTGTTAATAATACAAATTGATCTTTTTTACTATCTCCACTATTTACTTCATTGGATAAATCTACTAAATCTTCTATATAACTTATATATATTAATTTTGCTTCACTTATTTTTATTTTTCCACTAAAGGCTGCTTCTTGATTTATATTTTGATCTTCTCCATTATCTTTAAAATATATTCTTAAGGTATAAGCATGAACTACTCCTTTTCCATTTACAAAAGTTCCATATCCTATTGTTTCAGTTCCATTTGTTTCATTTAAATATCCTGTACTTAACTCATTTACTGTGCCACTTGGGGCTGAAGTACATTCGAGTTCATATGATATACTATTATTGGTAAATGTATTTTCCGTTATTTCTATCTCTATTTTATAATCCATTGGTAAATCAGTTGTGTTATTTCCGGTTAAGGTAAAGGTCTTAGTTATCCATGGGCTTGTTTTTGGATATATACCATGCATATCTATATGAGCATCTTCTTCATAGTATATTTCCATTATCCCACCATTTACTACAATTGTACTTGTTTCCTCTTTTCCTTCTATACTTGCTGTAAAATATGAATAGGTTATACCAATTGCCATAAGTACTAAAGCTATTAAACTTACTATTAATATTCCTCTTTGTTTACTTTCCATTAGTTAATAAATTCCCTTCTATTTTCTTCTTTATTGTATAATAGTACCCCCACACATCAAGTTAATTTCTTGCATATATTTTTCTATATATTCTATACATTATACTAAAAAATCACACTACCTTATAGTGTGATTATATCATTTATTAATGGTTATATACAACACTTATTTTGCATCATACCAATCTGTTCCATAATCAACAGATACTTTTAAAGGTACTTTTAAATCTACAATATTTTCCATTATACCAACTACTAATTTTTCTAATTTATCTTTTTCTTCTTTTACAACATCAAAAATTAACTCATCATGAACTTGTAATAACATTTTAGATTTAAAACCTTCTTTTTGCATTTCTTCATCTATTTTAACCATTGCCATTTTAATAATATCCGCACTTGTTCCTTGAATTGGTGTATTAAGTGCAATTCTTTCACCTGATGCTCTAATTATATAATTAGAATTATTTAGTTCATCAATTATTCTTTTACGATTATATAAGGTTCTTACTGAGCCAAACATTTTAGCTTCATTAACAATTTCATCCATATAAGTTTTAACTCCAGGATAAAGAGTTAAATACTTATCAATAAATCTTTTGGCATCTTTAGGATTTAAATTTAAATTTTCACCTAATCCAAAGCCACTTATACCATAAATAATTCCAAATATTACTGCTTTAGCTGTCCTTCTCATATTTTTAGTTACTTCTTCCTTTGGTACTTCAAATATATCACTAGCAACCATAGTATGAATATCTTCATCTCTTCTAAAAGCATCAATAAGCTCTTTTGCATTTGAAATATGCGCTAGTACTCTAAGTTCTATTTGTGAATAATCTACACTTAAAAACATATCATATTCTGGTAAAAATGCTTTTCTTACTCTTTTTCCATTTTCATCTCTAGTTGGTATATTTTGCATATTAGGTTCTGCACTAGAAAGTCTTCCAGTTCTAGTTAATGTTTGTTTGTATATTGTATGTATTTTTCCATCTTCTTCTATATAATTATCTAAGCCTTCTAAATAAGTACTCGTAAGCTTTGCTAAATTACGATAAGAAATAATATAATTAATTACTGGATGAACATCCTTTAACTTTTCTAAAATATTAACGTCCGTATGATATTTTCCTTGCATTTTTCTTTGAGGATAAGGTAAATTTAAATGTTCAAATAATACCTCTCCTAATTGTTTAGGACTAGATATATTAAATGTTTCACCAGTAAGTTCATATATCTTATTAGCTATTTCATTTAATTTCATTTCATTTTCTAATCTTAAACTTTTAAGAATTTCTTTATTACAAATAATACCATTTAATTCCATACGTGCTAAAACTTTTATTAAAGGCATTTCAATCTTTAAAAATAAATCTTCCATATTTTCAAGTTTTATTTTTCTTAGTAAATCCTCTTTTGTCTCATATATATATTTAGCTTTTAAAGTAGTTCCTATTTTAAGTTTTTCTTCATCTTTAATTATTTCTTCATAAAAAGGAGCAGATATATTTTCTTTATTCATAATAACTGCTAAATCATCTTTAATTTGATAATTTAAAAGATAAGTTGCTATCATATTATCAAAAACTGTATTAGTATTAAAATCATTTAAAAGTACAATATTCTTTTTTAAATCATAGGTATATTTAGGTATATCTTTTAAATAATCCATTACATCCTTAATCATACTTGGTTTTATAAAGAAAGAATTAGTTCCATCATATAATCCCATTCCTAAAATAGAAGCTAAATGATAATTTTCATTATCACATTCTATATAGTAACTAATTGAATCATTCTTATTAATTTCATTTATATTTTCTAATATTTTATAAGTATGCTCTACTAATTTATCTTTAGTATTTATCTTTTTCATTAAAGAATAAAATTCTAAATCTTCAAATACACTTTCTAACTTTTCAGTAGGTCCATTATAAGTCATATCCTCTAATTTATCATTTAATGGTACATCTAAATAAATTGTACATATTTCTTTACTAAAAAATGCACTTTCTTTATCATTAACAAGTTTATCGTGAACACTACCTTTAATATTATCAATATTATTATAAATATTTTCTAAACTTTCATATTCTTGTAATAGTTTTAAAGCAGTCTTTTCCCCTATTCCCTTTACACCAGGTACATTATCAGAAGGATCACCCATTAATGCTTTTAAATCTATCATTCTAATTGGTTTTATACCATAATCATCTACAAAAGTTTTAGTATTATATCTAATAAAGCCTTTAGTTTTTAATAATTTAACATCTACTTCTTCATTTATTAATTGTAGTAAATCTTTATCAGAAGATACTATTGTAGCATTAAAATCAGGATGTTCTAGTACCTTTTTACTTAATGTGCCAATTATATCATCAGCTTCAAAATTTTCTACTTCTAAGTGTTTAATTCCCATAGCATCTAATAAAATACGAGCTTTAGGCATTTGTTCTAATAAATCCTTTGGTGTTTCACTTCTACCAGCTTTATAATTAGTATACTTTTCATGTCTAAAATTCTTTCCAATATCAAAAGCAACAGCCATATATGATGGATTTTCTTCCGTTATTATTTTATTAATCATATTTACAAATCCATATAATGCATTAGTTGCTTCACCCTTACTATTTTTCATTAAATTACCACTATAAGCAGTAGCAAAATAACTTCTAAACATTAAATTATTACCATCAACTAATATTACTTTTTTCATAGTTTACACCTCTAAATTTTATTATAAAACATATTTTTTAAATAATAAAGTAAAAGACTAGAACTAAAAATCTTATTTTCACCTTTCCTTTTTTTATGAATATACTATTTTAGAGGGAGGAATTATTTTGATGAAAAAAATTAATTTAATTTTACTATTAATCATCATTATTATAATTAGTTTTTTTAGTTTTAAACTAACTAAAAGTGAAAAACAAAATAATTTAGATAAAATTAAAGTTGCTGAAGTTACACATAGTGCCTTCTATACCCCATTTTATGTAGCAATTGAAAATGGTTATTTTAAAGATAATAATATTGATATAGATTTAATACTTACAAGTGGTGCTAATAATGTAGTTGCTGCTGTTTTATCAGGAGATGTTCAAATTGGTTTTTGTGGACCTGAAGCAACTATATATGTATATAATGAAGGTGAAAAAGATTATGTTCAATCATTTGCTGGACTCACAAAAAGAGATGGACAATTTATTGTTTCTAGAGAAAAAATAGATAATTTTAAATTAGATAATTTAAAAGGAAAAGAAGTAATAGCTGGTCGT
>CACZRB010000085.1 GCA_902783555.1 uncultured Erysipelotrichaceae bacterium | reverse complement strand
TTTAAATGCTTTACAAAAAAATATGCAAGAAAAAGAATTAAAAATGGATGATCTTCTTAGAGAAGAAATGGAAACTTTAGAAAAAATTGCTAAATTTTCTAAAGAAAAAGCTCATGACATGATACTTGAAAGAGTAGAAAATACTATGAGTAAAGAAATAGCTGAGTTTATTAAAGATAAAGAAGCTGAAGCAAAATTAGAAGTTGATAAGAAAGCTAAAAATTTACTTATTAATTCAATGGAAAAATATTCCAATGATGTAGCTACAATTCAAACAGTTAGTACTATTGATTTACCAAATGATGAAATGAAAGGTAGATTAATTGGAAGAGAAGGTAGAAATATTCGTACTATTGAGGCTGTAACTGGTGTTGATTTAATAATTGATGATACACCTGAAGCAATTGTTATATCATCATTTGATCCTTTTAGAAGGGAAATAGCTAAACAAACTATTGAGACTCTTATTAAAGATGGACGTATTCATCCAACTAGAATTGAAGAAATTTATGATAAAGTATGTAAAGATATGAATACGAGAGTTACTGAAATTGGTAATGAAGCTGTTTATGAACTTGGTCTTACAAAAGTAGATCCTGAACTTGTAAACTATATTGGTAAACTTAATTTTAGAACAAGTTATGGTCAAAATGCTTTACAACATTCAATTGAAGTTGCGCATTTATGTGGTATTATGGCATCTGAATTAGGTGAAAATGTTAATATTGCTAAAAGAGCTGGTTTATTACACGATATAGGAAAGTCAATTGATTTTGAGATGGAAGGTAGCCATGTTCAAATAGGTGCTGACTTAGCTAAAAAATATGGTGAAAATGAAATTGTTATTAATGCAATTGAATCTCATCATGGAGACAGTGAAGCTAAGAGCGTTATTGCTGTTTTAGTACATATTGCTGATACATTATCAGCTGCTAGACCTGGTGCTAGAAATGATTCTTTAGAAAATTATATTAAACGTTTAGAAGAATTAGAAACTATTGGTAATAGTTTTGATGGTGTTGAAAAGACTTATGCTATGCAAGCAGGTCGTGAAGTTAGAGTTATTGTTAAACCAGATGAAATTGATGATTTAACATCATTTAAAATTGCTCGTGAAATGAAAGAAAAAATAGAATCACAGATGCAATATCCTGGTACAATTAAAATAACTGTAATTAGAGAAACAAGAGCACAAGAAGAAGCAAAATAAAATAGCTTCTTTTTTTGACTAATTAGTAAATTAAAAAGGAGGTATATTTATGGATAAAGATCTAGTAAAATGTTCAGTTATATCTGTAGATTGTGTTCATAATGATGTAATTGATATAAAATCAGGTGGACCATTATATTTAGGATTTGATTTTTATGTTCATAAAGATATAAAAGAAGAAATGCAAGAATTAATAGTATTAGCATTAGAAGAGTATCATATTCCGCTTGTTAAAATTAACAGTGCATATGAAATAAAAGTTCCACATAGTAAAGTTTGGAATAAAGATAAAATAATTACTGAAATTGAAAATAAAGCTACATTCTTATGTGAGCAAAATAATAAAAATAAACAATTAAAAAACTACTTTAAAGGAATAATAAAGTAGTTTATTTTTTTATGGCGTCCCCGATTGGAATCGAACCAACGACCTATCGCTTAGGAGGCGATTGCTCTATCCTACTGAGCTACGAGGACATGTAAATACTTAATTATTATAACATTTTTCTACCAAAATATATACCTTTATGTTAAAATAATTATAGGTGATTTATGTGATTGATGTATGTGAAAGTTCTGGTTTTTTGCAAGCATTATTAATTTTAAAGACTATATTTGTTATTATATGTTTACTTGTACCAATAATTTTAATTTTTACAATAAGTATGGATGTTTATAAATTAATAACTAATCCAGGAGATACGAAGAAGGTTTTCCCTTTAATATCTAAAAGGCTTATTGCTGCTTTAATAATATTATTTATTCCAACAATTGTTAATTTATCTTTACGTATTATTAAATCTGGTAGTGATTTTGAAAGATGTTGGGAAAATGCTAATTCTGATTATATAGAGTCTGTTAGAGAAAAAGAAAAAGCTAATAGAAAAGAAACTAAACATAATTTAAATAACAATTCGTCAGCAGAAATAATATATGATGAGTAAAAAGTTTTTATAATTTAAGATACATGTATTATTTAATTGAAAAATTTAAATTATTATTATAAAATAAAATTAGAAGGAGAAGGAATATGAAAAAGGTTGATACTGATAAAATTAAGAATAATAAACTTGCTAAAAGTGGAACTGGTTTTGTTAAAGAATTTATGACTTTTATATCAAAAGGAAATGTAATTGATTTAGCAGTTGGTGTTATTATCGGTGGTGCATTTGGTAAAATTGTTTCATCATTAGTAGATGATATTATTATGCCTTTAGTTGGTATTATTATTGGTGGTATTGATTTTTCTGCGTTAACTTTGACAATTGGTGATGCTAAACTTGCTTATGGAATGTTTATTCAAAATATTATTGATTTCTTAATTGTTGCAGCTTGTATATTTGTCTTTATTAAATTAATCAATAAATTTAAACGCAAAAAAGAAGAAGAACCTGCTGAACCACCAAAGAAAGATGAACAAATAATTTTATTAGAAGAAATAAGAGACTTACTTAAAAAGAAATAAGAAACTTAATTGGAAAATAGTTTCTTTTTTTTATGGCTATAATATGGTAAAATAGTTTTGTAGTTAATAATAAAGGTGATAAATATGAATTATATAAAACGTATTTTTAGTCAAGGCAAAAATGATTTAGTATATGATAAAGTAGATCGAAGTAAAAAAATAGATTATCCATCAGGAATGATGTATGAATGTTTATATGAAGCTGTAAAAAAATATCCTGATTTGATTGCTTTAGAATATTATGGAAAAAATATAAGCTATCAAAGATTTTATAATAAAATTGAACAAACTGCTAAGAGTTTAAAAGCATTAGGTGTTAAAGAAAAAGATAGTGTTACTATATGTATGCCAAATGTTCCAGAAGCAATAATAATGTTTTATGCAGTTAATATGATTGGAGCAGTTGCTAGTATGATTCATCCTCTTGCTAGTGAAAACGAAATAGAATTTTATATTGATGCAGCAAGTAGTAAATACATTTTAACTATTAACTTATTTGCTAATAAAGT
>CACZRB010000084.1 GCA_902783555.1 uncultured Erysipelotrichaceae bacterium | reverse complement strand
ATTTCGATCGTAATATTTATATCTTCCATTATGAAAAGCATAAGTAGTATAACCACGTTCTTTAAATAAATTACCATAAGCATAAGGCCTATAATTATTTCTAGATGCATAAAATGACCAAACTCCTTCTTTAGGAATTAAACTGTTTAAAGTTGTATATTCACCATCAGAAGTACTTGCATAATATAAAGGGGTATAAAAGTTAGTAAAATGAAATCCTTCATGTGTTAATTTATATAAAGTTGGGGTTAAATCTTTATCAATCGCAATAGGATAAAAAGCTTCTGCTACTATTTCAATTAAGTTTTTACCTTTAAATATACCGGTATATTCATTTTTTTCACTAGGTGTAGTACCATTAAAATAAAGGTTAATACTTTTAATAGTTTTATTAGTACTATTTTCAGCAAGAGTTTCAAAATTAATGTCAGTTATATTATATTCTGGCACTTTTTCTGGAGTAATATAACTATCTTTATTACCATTATTATTATTATTATTTTGAATATCAATTGTTTCTTCAAAATTAGTAATTGTACGCTCTAAATCTAATCTCATAGTTGTTAATAAACCCAGCATTTGAGCAGATGCATTAGGAACATGTTTATAATAATATAAGTTTTTAGCTGAGTAAATATCTTTATCATCTAAATTAAGTGTAAGTAAAGATATAATAAAAATGCTTGTAAATACTAATAATTTATATAATATTTCTTTCCAATTTAAACTTCCACAAACAATTTTTTTATTAAATATTAATAATAATGGAATAGGTAAAATAAATAATAATATATAAATAATCTTACTAGTTAATACACTCCATATTGCTCCAAAAAATTCAAATACCTGACCACCATGAAGAAAAGAATAAATACTTATAATATTGCCATAAAATAGATAATTTATATACTGTGATATAAATAAAATAGGTAAGAATGTAAGAATTATAATTAGTAGCCATTTATTAACTTTATTACTAAATAAACTAGTAATTAAATCAAAAAATAAACTAAATTGAATGCTAAATAACGTAATATAAATTATTTCTTTAATATTAAAAGAATTAAAAATAAGTATATGATATAAAAATTCTAAAAATAAAATTACACTAAACGATATTAAAAATTTTTTTATATGTTTTTTCATACTTTTTCACCTACAAATAGATTATACCACTAGAACTAATTAAAAATAAATAATTATTCAATTAAATACATATAATGTATTGGTGATATTATGTATAATTTACAAGATGCTATTTATGCAGCTAAACAGTTAAATATAACTTTTAATAAATTTACTTTAAAAGAATTTCTAGAAGGAATTAATATTGAACTTGAACATGGTACTATTAATCCTAAAACAAATGTTACTAACAATAACTTAATTACAACAGCTAAAATTGCTCTAGCTCATTTAAATGAATTACCTAATTATTATAATAAAACATATGGTTTAAAACAATTTGAAAAGTTTCTTAAAACTAAGTTAAATAAAGAAAAATAAATACGAATTTGTAAAAAATTACTGCCAAAAGAAAGTTTAAATGGAGTAATTTTTTTATAGCAAAAATTTGGAATTAATCACAAAAATTTTCACATTACACTTTACATAAATTTGACACTTGCGGGGGGTATTTTAATGGTATAATCACATTAGAAAGTGGAGAAAATATTTAATTTAACAATGCTTTAATATGTTAAATTAATAAGTTAAGGCGTATCTTAACAATATAAAAGTGAAGGTGATTTGTAATGAAAGAAAATAACAAAAAAATATTAATACTTTCAATAATAGGGACATTTTTTATAATAATAGGAGTAACATATGCATATTTTGCCGCAATAGTTACAGGTAATGAAAGTGTAAGTACTATTAGTTTGGATTCAGGTACATTAAGCATTGTTTATGCAGATAATAGTTCAGATTTAAGTATGAGCAATATATATCCTAAAACTGAACCATGGATATCTAAAGTATTTACTTTAACCGGTAATAATAGTACTACTCAAAAAATGAATTATAAAATAGTACTAAGTACAACTATGAATACTTTTCCTGATAATTATTTAGCCTATAAATTAATTGGAGAAAATGTATCAAGTAATGGAACAGTAGGAAATACCAACTATGAATACATTAATGGAATAGGTAATACACGTGTTGCATATGGAGTATTTGCACCTAATGCTGATAATGCAATTCATAGATATACTTTAAATATATATTTTTTAGATAATGGATTAGATCAAAATGATAGTCAAGAAAGTTATTATAAAGGTAAAGTCTACATTCAAGAAGCTGGTATTGGAGAAACTCCAGTTGAAAGACCAGCAGGATGGGTTGATGCTATTAATGGAACATTACTTGCTGGGATGAAAATAAATAATCCTATTATAAATACTAATTGTTCAGTAGCTGGTAAAGCGTCTGCAGAAACAGACGAAGGATTATGTGCCGCAGAAGATGATTATGGAACTACTTACTACTATAGGGGAGTTCAAAATAATAATTACGTATCATTTGCAGGAATGTGTTGGAGAATTGTACGCGTTGATGGTAAAGGTAATACTAAATTGGTTTTGTATAATAATGGAGAAAACCTAGTAGATACGACTAATCCATGTGCTGAAGCTAACGATGGAACTACTAAAGCTCAGGTTGGCGGTGGAGTAGCATTTAATAGTGCAAATAGTAGTAATGCTTATGTTGGATTTATGTATGGGGCACCAAACGCCGAAACTTATGATGAAGAGCATAATAACTCAACTAAAAGTAATATTTTAAATCAACTTATCACCTTTTATAATGATAAATTATATAGTTATGAGAATGTTTTAGCCGATGTAGTATGGTGTAATGATAAGAGTATTAATGATGGTAAGGGAACAGGAACAGATACTAATGTTACTTATTATACTGGCTATGATAGATTAAATACTCCAGCTAGTGCAACAGCAACTTTTAATTGTTTAGATTCTAGTGGTGAAGCAAGCGGTGGCACTAGTTTATCAAGATTTACATCAGGTCTTGGAATTGATAGTGATGGAAATAGTGCATTAAATTTTCTTTATAATGGGGAAAGTAGGGCATACAAAATTGGACTATTAACGGCAGATGAAGTGGCCTTTGCTGGAGCTAGAATGGGTACGGCAAATAGTGTATATTATTTAAATAAAAATGCGACTGGTAGATGGTGGTGGACCATGACTCCACATAGTTTTAGTACAAGTGCAAATGAATTTAGTGTAAATTCAAACGGCGGGTTGGGGTCTTCTAACGTCAACACCACCGTTACGGCTTGCGCCCGGCCATTTCTCTAATTCCGACAGTAACGTATACAACTGAATCCCAAGATAATATTGGTTCAGCTGCAAATCCATTTATTATTGAATAGTTCATCTTTTGACTATTTGATTCCACGGCAACCCTTTGCCGTGGGGGCAAAAAATATTTAAGGCTATAATTTTTAAATATAAATATTATAGTAGGATTATGCTATTTAGTTTGCGCCGTTTCCCGGTTTGCGGGTTGGGGTCTAATAACGTCAACAACAACAACAATAACGGCTTGCGCCCGGCATTTTCTCTTAATTATATTATCATTGATGAACTCATAGTAACTACTATTCGTGGAGGGAGTCAGCATCATAGAGAAACAAGTATAGTCCTTTGGTTTAAACTCTTAGATGTTTAAACTTCAAATTTTTCTATTAGCAGTTAAAATTTGCAAAGATTTGTGAGTTTTAATGTACCTAATAGATTTTTATTTTCTAATTTTAGAGGTTGATATGATTGAAAAGAATTCTTATTTAACGTTTGAAAAGGAACACTTTTTATTATTAAAAGAAAGTAAAAAGCTATTTTATTATTCAGATAATTATATTTATGAAAATTTTCCTAGAAATAAAAGACATTTAAAAATTCAGTATATGAATTATCTTAATAGTTTATTAGAAAACATTATACTTGCTAATTATAGTGATGGTTCAATTAAGAAAAAATATCAAAAGAATTGTTTATTATATGTTAGTTTATTAGATTTTCAGCTTTCATATTTTTTTGATATAAAATTAATTGAAAAGAAAAGATATTTAAGTTCAATTAAAATATTATCAAATGTTAAAGCACTTTTAATGGGATGGATTAATGCCGAAAAATAATAATAGCATATATGATAATATGTGTAATATTTCTAATGTAATAGCGGTTTATAATAATATTAGAAATCATGTTAATAATAAAAAAATAATATATCGATTTGATATGTATAAATCAGTTAATTTATATCGTATTTTAGATGACTTAATTAAAAGAAAATATGTATTTGGGAAATATAACATATTTTTAATAAAAGAACCAAAATATAGAATAATATTAAGTGAAAATATTAATGATAAAATCGTTAATCATTTAGTCAGTCGTTATATTTTACTACCTTTATTAGAACCAAAGTTAATTGATTCTAATGTTGCAACTAGAAAAAATAAAGGAAGTGGACATGGATTTAAACTATTGAAAAATTATTTAAGGCAAGCTAAGATGATGTATGATAATTTTTATATTTTAAAGATAGATATTAGAAAGTATTTTTATAATATAAATCATAATATTTTGAAAGAAAAATTGGCAAAGGATATTATAGATAAAGATGCTTTAAAAATTGCATATGATATCATTGATACTACTAATGAAAAATATGTTAATGATCAAATTAGAAATATTAAAAATAACACTATTAAAAAATTAAATAAATTAAATCTTAAAGAATCTGATAGGGAAAAGAGAATTAAAGAAATAGAAAATATTCCATTTTATATAAAAGATAAGGGATTAGGTATAGGAAATATGTCTAATCAAGTATTTGCAGTTTATTATTTAAATGATGTTGATCATTAAATTAAGGAAAAATTGCATTTTAAATGGTATATTCGTTATATGGATGATTTACTAATAATAGATAATGATTATAATAGACTGCTTAATGGATGTAAGAAAATAGTGGAAAGAATAAATAACTTAGACCTTGAAATTAATGAGAAAACACAAATCTTTGATATCAAAAGAGGTTTCTCTTTTTTAGGTTATACTTATAAAATTAAGAATAATAAATTAATTATTAATGTTAATAATCAAACTATGAGAAGAATAAGAAAACATTTGAAAAGAGTTAATTATAATAGAAATAGTTTAATTAGCTATAAAGGTTTTTTCCAGAGAACTACTAATTATAATAAAATAAAAAATGAGTATAATTACAAAAGTTAGTAAATTCTATGTAATAAAAGGCTCTAATATATGTATTGTAGTATCGAAAAATTAAACTCATCGAAATATTTAACTTTAAGTTTGATAAAATATTTTCCTTATTATGTTTTAAAATTAAGTGGTAAAATATCTCATAAAAAGGCTTTAGAAAAAGCTCATAAAGAATATGAACTGTTGAGAAAGATTATTTAAAGATATTAAATTAAAAAGTAGAAGAATTAGAAAAATAGATATTTAAAATCAAAAGAAATAGTCTCAAACTATTTCTCAGATTGTTGACAAAGTGGTATGTTTGAAAAAATTTATCACTTTTATTTTGCAAAAATTTAACTTATCAACAATATTTTTCATAATATTAATATTAATGGCAGTATTTGAGTTGGTACTTTCCTTATATTTCCAACTCCATAATGCCATTTTCTTTAAATTATGACATGTAAAAATTATCGTGGAATTATGACTATTTTTTTGTAATCCACGAACTCTAGTAAACCTTAATCCCATTTGTTCTTTACAATCTGCAAATGTTCTTTCAACAGTTTCTTTTCTTAATGGATAATTGTCTTTCCAATTTTGAGTATATCTATTTTCATTCATTTGTTCTTTATATTCTTCCCATACATGTCTTGTTATAACTTTTTGCATATTTTTTGATTTTGTACATTGTTCTCTTAACGGACAATTTTTGCATTTTTCAGGATTTGATTTATATTCTTTATATCCTTTTTTATTTGTATTCGAATAAGATAACACTTCATTGTTAGGGCATATATAACAATCATAATATTCATCATAAACATAATCATATTTTTTAAATAATCCTTTTTTAGTCATTGGTCTTTTATATGGCATAAGTGGTGTATGCCCATTTACAATTATCATTTTACAAATTGCTGGTGTTGCATAAGCAGCATCTAAACATATATTATTTATTTGTTCTTTAAACTTTTGATTTAATACATTATAAACTCCACTAAATGATTCACTATCATGAATATTTCCAGGAATAGTTGTTTTAGCTATTACAAATCCATTTTTATCTGTAAATATATGATGAGAATAAGCAAAACATTTTTCTTTTTCTCCTTTATGAAAGCAACCACTTTCTGGATCAGTTAAGCTTTGTTTAATATGCTTAGTGTCAACGTTTTCTATTACTTCTCCTGTATTTTCATCAAACATAATTTCATTATTTTCTACTTCTTTTATTTCTTTTTTATTATGACTAACTCTATCTTTATTTATTTCGTTAAGTAATTCTTCAGCATATTCCTTTTTAGTTATTGCTACTTCTATATCTTTATACTTGTTTTTATTAGCATTAGCTTTTTGATGTGTGCTGTCTCCAAAGACACTACTCACATCTACAAAACCATAATCAATTGCTTGGTCTAATACTCTATCAAATAATGTTTGAAATATTTCACTATCTTTGTATCTTCTTATATAATTTTGACTCCAAGTAGAATAGTTTGGTACTTTATCATCTATTGATAATTCTAGAAACCATCTATATGCTAAATTAACTTCTATCTCTTCACATGTTCTTCTCATTGAGTTTATTCCAAATGTTTTATTTAATATTAGCATTTTAAAAAGAACTACTGGTGGAATACTTGGCCTGCCATAATCACTGTATAAATCTTTAACTTCATCTTCTATAAAAGTAAAGTTCATACATGCTTCTATTTTTCTTACTAAATGGTCTTTTGGTACCAATTCCTCTATAGTTCTCATTATTATATTATCATTTTTATAATATTGTTTAGTCATTGCCATTTTTTATCATCCTCCTATGTTATCCACTTATATTATCCCATGTTTTCACTTTATTTGCATTAAAAAACGAGATATACAATGACTAATTTTTGGATAACATAGTCGTATCTCGTAATTAAATTATACTACACTTTTTTTAAAATAAAAAGACTATTGTCAAATTTTACTTTGTCAACAGTCTGAGAAATAGTCTCAAACTATTTCTTTTTTTCTAAAAAATTAATAAATTCATAAATAATAAAAGATATAATCATAATTAAAATAATACCGCTCATAACTAAGTTTAAATTAAATACTTGTGTTCCATATAGAATTAAATAACCAATACCAGCTTTACTTACTAAAAATTCTCCCATAATAACGCCAATTAAACTCATCGAAATATTTAACTTTAAACTTGATAAAATAGTTTCCTTATTATGTGGAATAACTAGATAAATTAAAGTTTGTAATTTGGTCGCTTTAAATGTTTGAAATAATTTTATTTTATAACTATCAGTATTAATTAAACCATTATAGATTGATATTAAAGTTACAATTGTATTAATAAGAAGACTCATTACTATAATTGAAGAAGTATTAGCTCCTAACCAAATAATCAGTAAAGGTCCAAGTGATACTTTGGGTAAACTATTAATTAAAGTTAAAAAAGGATCGAATATTTTCTTTAAAATAGGTACCATATAAAAAATAACTGCCAAAACAAAACCAATTAGTGAACCTAAGATAAATGAAATAAGTATTTCCTTAACCGTAACCCAAATAGATATAAATAAAATACGCTCTAAATATAAATTATAAATAGTGTTAATAATTTTTGAAGGACTAGAAAATATAAAACTATTTATAATATTGTATTTACTTAAAACTTCCCAAATAAGTAAAAATAGTAGAGTAATAAGTATTTGTATACTTATAATAAATACCTTTTCTTTTTTTAACTTTTTTAAATATAATTTATGTTCAATACTCATTTATCTAAATCACTCCATATCAAATCATAATAATAGTTAAATAATTCATCTTTTCTATTTTTAGATGGAGTACTAGGCTTTTTAAGTTTAATATCATATATATTTTTAACAACTGCTGGCCTTTTAGATAAAACTACAATTCTATCACAAAAAGAAGTACATTCTGCAATATCATGGCTAATTAAAATAGTTGTAACTTTCATTTTCTTTAAAATGCTATGTATTTCATCAGTAATCATAAGTCTAGTCACATAATCTAAAGCAGATAATGGCTCATCTAAATAAACAATATCTGGCTTTATAGCTAGCGTTCTGATAAGAGCAACTCTTTGTTTCATACCACCTGATAAACTACTAGGATAAGCGTCCATGAAACTTTCTAATCCAAAATTTTTGAGTAACTTTTTTACATATTCAATATTTTCATCGGTTTTAATATTCTTAAGTTTTAAACCTAAACATGCATTATCTAAAACTGTAAGCCAAGGAAGCAAAGCATCACTTTGAAGCATATAAGCATCCTTAAAATTAGTTTTAATAATTTCTCCACTAGTTTCCTTATCTAAACCAGCTAGTATATTTAAAAGAGTAGACTTACCACAGCCAGAAGAACCTACAATCCCAATAATTTCACCTTTTTTAATATTTAAAGTAATATCTTTAATAGCTAAAGTTTCACCTTCAGGAGTATGATATTTTTTAGTAAGATTTTTAATTGTTAAAATATTAGTCATTTACAATTAAGTCATTAAATGGAACATATTCTTTAATTAATTTACCATCTATAAGCATATCTTCTAAATTAGTAAATAATTCTTCGGATATGGTGCTGTTCATAAGCCAAGAATCAGCGTTTTTATATCTTTCAATAATTTCTTCTAAATCTGATAAAGATGTATCTGGAAATAGATTTATAATTGTTTTAGCAACAGTGCTACTTTCATTATTTAATGTAAAATCTAATCCTTTATTAATACTATCTCTAAATCTATTAATTAAATCTTTATTATTCTCTAAGAAACTTTTTTTAGCATTAAAAGCAGTATATGGAACTTCACCAGAGTATTTACCAATACTTGCTACTACATAACCAAAACCCATTTTTTCTAATTTAGTAGCATTTGGTTCAAATAAATTAACAAAGTCTCCAGTACCACCAATAAATGCACTAGTAAGATTTGCAAAATCAACCGTATCATTAACTTTTACACCTTTTATTTTTTCATTATTTAAAGCAGTATAAAAATTTAAAATAGGCATGCCGCCAGCACGACCAGCTATTACTTCTTTTCCTTTTAAATTATCTAATTTAAAATTATCTATTTTTTCTCTAGAAACAATAAATTGTCCATCTCT
>CACZRB010000083.1 GCA_902783555.1 uncultured Erysipelotrichaceae bacterium | reverse complement strand
GCACCACCATAAAAATTACTAAAATATTTACCTTTTCTATGTGATTCATCTGCATAAATTAAATATTGTTTCTTCATTGTATCACCATTAAAAGATATTTTATCACACCTTCTTTTATTCTCCAATAAGTTAGAAGAACTATCCTAATAAATTTTCTAACATTTTTTCTAATAAAATGATGTCGTAAGAAAGGGAGTGAAAGGTATAGTAATAATTTTTGGAGTATAATTTATTGAACATAAATAAATTTATCGTTCCATTTATGTTTAAACTCGTACACTTTTATAGGTGTACGTTTTTTATTTATAATATTGTTAAATGTAATTAAATTCATTGAACATTTAATAAATTGAGATTATAATTAATATACTAGGACGTGATATTATGGATGCATTAATAAACTTACCTGAAGGAGAAAGAAAATTATATCAAGAAGGTTTTTATTCTGGTGAATTTAATGAAGATTTATATATTAAAAAATCAATTGATGATGGCTCAAATAAACCTAAATATTATATAAGTGTCTATACGAAAATTAATGGTCTATTAAGACAACAAGGATATCTATATTTCTATTTAGATTATGAAAATAAACAAAGTAACTTTATTGGTATAAAAGTTGAAAAAGAATATCGTAATTTAAATATAGCGTCATTCTTAATTGCAACATGGATTGATTTATGTATGAATAATAATTATAAATTAGGTGTTAATGAAAAACAAAGAAAACCTTTCTTATTATATTTATTAAAAACATATGGTTTTGAAATATTAGATACATCTCTCTATGAAACAAGACCAGATGTTATAACAGTATGCCGTAGTTTAGATTTTTCAGATAAAAGAAAAATGCTATTATTTAAAGATCCTAAACATGAAGATAATTTTATAAAAACTAATGTATATAAAGAGGATAACTATGAAATTATTCACAGTGGTAATGGAATAATTATGTTAGATAATATAATATTACCACTACAAAATATGAATAAAAACTCTATTCATTATGAATTATTAGATGAAATAATGGCAGAATATAAAGTTGAAAATACTATATCAAAACATAAAAAATAATCCTAGTTGGTTAATTGACTAGGATTTTTATTTGTAAGAATATCAAATTCACTTTCAGTTAAATATTTAAGTGCTATCATTTTAGCCTTTTTCCATTTATTATAATCATGTTTTTTACGATGAATATCTGTAGCTAAAAAAGCTATTTTTTTCTCTTTCAAAAGCCTTTTAATAGTCTTTTCAGCTGCTTCACCATATCCACCAATAATACTATCTAAATTACTTTGAAAATAAACACCTATTTTTTCTAACTCATAAACTTTATTAAAATCTTTTTGAAAAGAATGATATCTTTCTGGATGAGCAAGAATAACATGATAACCTTTATTTATTAAATCCTTAAAAATATATTTATAATCCTCATATTCCCCATTCATAGGAAGTTCTATCAATAAATAATTAGTTCCATTTAAAGAACTAATTTTTTTATTTAAAAGGAGTTCATAAATACTATCATCAATAAATAATTCATTACCTAAATATAACTTAATATCAATATGATTCTTATTTAATTCTTGTTGTAATATATTCATTCTTTCTAAATTATCATTTCTTGGATTATTCCAAGTACTATCTTTAATATAATGTGGAGTTAATATAACATTATCATATCCACACTCTTTCATATCTTTTAAAACTTCTATACTTTCTTCAATGGACTTAGCTCCATCATCAACGCCATATAACAAATGATTATGTATATCAGTCATTAATTCTTTTCTCCATAACCATATCCATATCCATAATGAGTATAATAATATCCACTACCATATGAATCCCTTTTAATCTTAATATTATTAGCAACACATCCAGCAACATTAGCACCTACATTTTCTAAAGCTTTCTTAGTATTCTTAAGCTCTGTCTTAGGTGTATAATTTACTGAACTAACTAATAATACTTTATCAACTAATGAAGATAATATTAATGAATCAGATAATCCACTACAAGGAGCACCATCTAATATAATAATATCAAAATGCTTCTTTAATTCATTTAATAAAGTTTCATTCTTTTTAGAACTTAATAACTCACTAGGATTTGGTGGAAAAACACCACGACTCATTACATATAATCCTTCTATTTTAGTAGGATTTACATAATCAGCAAACTTCTTAACATCACCTAATAAAAGTGTTGATAATCCTTTTTTACTAGAAACCTTAAATATTTTATGTTGACGACCTTTTCTTAAATCACAATCAATAAGTAATACCTTTTTACCTGCTTGAGCAAAAGATACAGCTAAATTAGAACTAATAAAACTCTTACCTTCATTAGGAAGTGTACTAGTAACTAATAAAGTTTGTAATTCTTCATCTACAGATGAAAATTGTAAATTAGTTCTAAGCGTTCTAATATTTTCACTAGCATAAGCCTTTGGTTTTTTATCTACTATTAAATCAATACCACTATCATCTCTAAATACTTTAGCAATAATAGGCATTTCAATTTCACTTTCAATATTTTCTGTATCTCTTAAAGTATCATCAAAATAATAAACAATAAATATAATCGCACTACATCCAGCTACAGCAACAAATACAGCAAGAACAACATCTCTTAAAAGTGTATTATTAGATGGACTAGTAGGAATCTGTGCCTTATCTAAAATACTAACATTATTAATGTTATACATCTCAGCAACCTCTTTAGCAAATACACTAACAATTGAATTAGCTATAGAAGCAGCAACTTTAGGATCTTCATCACTAACTGATATTTCTAATATTTCTGTATCATTAACTGCATTAACACTAACTTCACTATCAATTTCTCTAAAAGTATAATTTAAATTTAAATTACTAACAACTTGTTCTAATACTAATCTACTTTTAATAATTTTACGATAAGTTGAAACCAACTTTTGATTTAAATTAATACTATTAACATCAATACTTTCATTATCATTTACTACTGATGAATTCTTAGTATCATTTTTAACTAATACTACAGATGTTTTAGTAGTATATAAAGGGGTTTTAAATTTTATATTATAAATACTTGTTCCAATTACTAAAATAACAGCAACAATAAATATTATTAATATATACTTTTTATAATAATTAAAAAATTCCTTTAAATTTATTTCTTCCATAAGTCCCAACTCCTTAAAACCTCAATACAAAATTATACAAATATATTTCACTTTTTTCAAGTATCATTTACCCTTTTTTAGGCATACTTTGTAAAGAAAAAGCCAAATTTATCCCAATACCTAACAAAATTAAAAATATACTTAAAATTAAAGCAAGATAATTAACATTATTAACAAACAATTTTACAACATTAGAAAAGTTATCAGAAATAACTAAAATATTATGATAATCTATTTTTTCATTAAATATTATTCTAATAAATAATATTATCAAACCAGATGCACTTATAACTGAACCTATATATTTAACTTTTAATAATAATAAACTAACTAATAATATAACAAATAATATTAATAACACTACTAATCCCATATTAACATAAGATTCTATCTTAGGAACATATCCTATATATCCATTAACCATTCCATAAAAATTTATTTCTTGTTCATAAAATTTAACCATATTATTAACAAACGATTCTATATAACTTTTACTAGTTACTTTAACGTCATGATCATTAATATAATTATTAATATTATCATTTAATCTATCTCTTACTTTATCTATATTAGTAGTAATACTTTTACCTCTATAAATACTATCAATAAATAAATTAACATCTTCCCTTATCTCTTCATTGGAATATAAATCATCCAATATAGTCTCAGGAAGTCCAGAAGAAACCATATAGTTTTCCATCTTTTCTTTTATTTCACCAGATACTTTTTCATAATAATTATTATTATCAAGTTTTCTTTTAACATAACTACTATCAAGTACCGTAACTTTTACTATTAATAATGAAACTAAACCAGTTAATACAATCGCACCAATAAAACCTAAAAAATATCCTAGAACAATCTTAAATCTATTCATAACTTTCACCTATCTTTTTAGCATAGACAACATATCTTTCAGTCTTACGACCTATTACTGATCTATTAATTGGATAACATGTATACATAATTAATAATTCTTCATCTTTTTGAATAGGAAAAGCATCTAGCTCAGTTTCTTTAACAACCTTATAACTATCTACTTCATAAGTAAATACTCCATAATTAGCTTCAATTACCACTTTATCGCCCTTTTTAAGTTCGTCTAATCTATTAAATACACCAACATTATTATGTCCAGGCAAAATAATACTACCACCTTCTCCTGGAAAATAAGAACCAGCATAATGGCCAATACCATAATGAAGAATTTTTAAATTATCTCCATGATATAAAGGTAAACTTAAATCTATCTTTTCAATCTTAATAGTACCAAATCTCTTACCATAAGAAGGAAGCTCAATTAATCTTTTCGCTTCTTTACTATAAACAGCTTCTGTCTCATTACTATTATTTACAACAAGCGAATTAATTAAAGCAGAATAATAGTTGATTTTTTCTTCTCCTAAAAAGTATATTGCTGTTATAAAAATAGACGCAAAGAAAAAAGAAATTGCTATGTTAATAGCAAATATCTTTGTTGTAAATTTCTTCGTTTTCATTAATTATTACTATTCTTTACTTGTTTTACAACTAAACAAGCACCTACTAATGTAATAACAAATGCAACACCTGCAATAATAGCAATATTACTTCTTTCTGTACCAGTTTGTTTAACTAAACTTGTAACTTCTGCAAATGTAGAACCATCACTATTTAAAATAACAACAGATCCACTTGTAACAGTACCTTTTACAGATGTATTAGCAGAAACATCAGAAACTAATTTTTTTAATTTAGTTTTAGTACTTTCAGATAATTTAGTTAAATCTTCTTGTCCTTCAGCAGTTAAAATAGCTTTAGCTTCATCAATTTTTTTAGCAATATAATCACAATCATCACTAGATACTTCATATTTTGCTAAATAATCATCAGCTAATTTCTTGTCACCATCAGAAACAGCATATTTATTTCCATTAATAGTTACAGTTTCATCAAATTTCTTTCTTAAATCTGCTTCAGTCATCGCACTAACATTAGTTGTTCCTACAAATAATGCTGCTAATATTCCTACAAAAAATAATTTTTTCATACTATACTCCCTCCATATAAAAAAATTATACAACACAAAATACGTAAATACAAGCAAAAAACGCATTTTTGACTTTTTTATTTTGTCAAAAAATGCGCTTCTTCCCATCTAGATATTACACTAGATAACCTAAAAGTACAAATAATAAATAAAAAGCTAAATAACCCTATTATACATAATAATATCTTCATATTATTATTTTAAGTATTATTTATGCTTTTATTCCTTTTTTTAAATATTTTAAATAATATATAATAGACTAATGATCCCAAGAAAGCTCCAAAAGTATCGATACCAACATCAACTATTTGACCTGCTCTACCAGCTATCATAGTTTGATGATATTCATCACTCCCTGCATATAAACATGCTATTAATACTGCTACTACTATATATTTAACTGTTATATCCTTCTTACCATCTGCCCATACATTTATAAGTAAAAAACCTAATAAGAAATATTCTGTTAAATGGGCTAGTTTTCTAATTACTACAAAATCTTTATCAACTATTTTATCAACTTTTTTCTCATCTTTTATTACTATACTAATAACTTCTTTAGCCACTGATTTACTTGTTTTAGTACTACTAGTTGCATTTTCAGATGAAAATAAAAATATTGTAAGCATTGACATTAATACTAAAAATATATTAAAAATCTTTCTTTTCATAATTAACCTTTCATAACAAATAAAAGTATAACAAAAAGATTATATAAACTCAATAAACGAATAAATATATTCAAATTTTATTAATCTAAATTTTTTGAAACAATAATAACTTATAATAGATTTTAAACTATATATTATTGACCAATAATATTTCTTTATGCTATATTATTTGTACCGAGGAAATATTCTTGTCAGGTCTATAACTGATGTATGGTTTTGAATCTAGTACATAAGTACCATCTCGGTTAGAGAGAAGAGTTTTTTAACTCTTTTTCTTTTATGGCAAGAATAACTTAACTTCTATAAAACTTATTGTAGTAGAAATGTCTTTACCTGCCTTTAAATGTTTTTCATTTTTCATGTCTATATTATTCTCCATATAGAAATTAATATAACAAAAATATAATGAAGTGCACCCAATATTATAGTCAGGTAAAAATAAAACTAATATGAGCAATATTTTCAATTTTCAATAGAATACCGGAAAGAAATGCGTTTTTCTTCCGGTATTTCTACAATACCGGAAAATTTTTCCGGTTTTCTACCTTGATTAATCAAAGGTCTAATAATTCTTTCTCTAATATATCTTTTTGATGATATGTTTAGTAATAAGGATATATCATTTAAGCTCTTTGGTTCATCACAGTATTGCAATATTAAATTTAACTTATCATCATTGACCATTTCACCACTTTGTGCACCACTTAAAGATTCATTGTAAACAACACTATTTCTAAAAACAACTTTAAAACTATCCCTTTCTTCATAGAAATTAGGTTCAGGAAGTCCATAACTTTTCATTTCTCTAATCATTGTTGGAATATCTGAATGCCTATTTTCAATTACTGATCCTTTCTCTTCAAGAATTCTTACAATAGTAGGATTTCTTGATTCCATTGTTGTTGCAGTATTTTTCTACAATTCAATACTATTTTCATTTAATAAAAAATCTAATAATCCAATTACTGTAATTCCATCTTCTGTCTTATATGGGGTAAGTAAGTCTTTTACAATAATTATTTTTTTAAAATTATCATATATGCTTACAAGTGGTAATATCTCTTGTTTTTTCTTTTCTTCCTCATTTATATCAAAAGCCACTTGAATATAATACCTATTAAATCCTATATTACATACAAAATCTATTTCATACGTTTTTCTAGTTGTTTTATTATCCTTATTTTTATCAAATTTTTCAATAATTCCTACATCAACACTAAAGCCTCTTCTTAATAATTCATTATAAATAATGTTTTCTATTATATGATTTTGATCTTGATTTCTAAAATTAAGTTTAGCATTTCTTATACCTATATCAGTAAAGTAGTATTTTGAAGGAGTAGTTATAATTTTTTTCCCTTTAATATCATACCTTTTTACTTTATTAATTAAAAAAGATTCTTCAAGATATTTTAAATAATTATCTATTGTTTTAACATCAATATCTTGTTCTTTACTATTCATAAAAACTTTTGCTAAATTATTAGGATTCGTAAGAGAACCAATTGATGTACCTAATATATCCACCACTTTTTCCAAAGCATCGGTTCTTTGAATATTGTTTCTATCAACAATATCAAGTATATAAGTATTTTGAAATAAATTATTTAAATAGTTTTGCTTTTCATCATGAGTTTTATTATTTAAAATTAAAGGCATACCTCCATAAACTAAATATTCATTTAATACATTATTTACATTTTCAGAATTTTTCATACTATAAAATTCTGAAAATGATAAAGGAAATACTTTAATTTCATCGCTTCTTCCTCTAAATTCGGTAATAATATCTGTGGATAAAAATTTTGAATTTGAACCTGTAACATATACATCTATATTTTTTTCATATAAAAAACCATTTAATACTTCTTCAAACCCTTTTACAAGTTGTATTTCATCTAATAATATGTAATACATTTTTGAGTCAGTTATTTGATTCCTAATATATTCATCTAAAGCATCAGCATTTCTATATTTAGCGTTTGTTCTTTTATCTAACTCTAGTTTAATTATATGATCTTCAGCTATTCCACTTTCTAATAAATAATTTTTAAATAATGGATCTAATAGATATGACTTTCCAACTCTTCTTAAACCTGTTATTACCTTGATTAAACCATTTTCTTTTTTTGATATTAATTTTTCTAAATAAAAATCTCTTTTTATTGTTTCCAATTAAATACACCTCTTTTAAATAATAAAAATAAATATTATAAATAAAATATACCAAAGTTATTAATTTAACGCAATATATTTATTCTATTTTTTTGTGTGTAAACACATTTTTTTGGAATGATATTAAAATTAAATTTTTAATTTTTACTATGAAAAAAGAATTCTACTTATTATAGAACTCTTTATACCACTCAGCAAATTTCCTTAAACCATCTCTAAGTGGAGTACTAGGCTTAAACCCATAATCTCTTTCTAAAGCACTAGTATCTGCATAAGTAACTGGTACATCACCTAACTGCATTGGTACTAACTCTTTATGTGCTTCAAAATCATAATCTTCTGGAAGAACTCCAGCTCTTACCAATTCTTCTTGTAAAATATTTACAAAATCTAATAGATTTTCTGGATTACTATTACCTATATTATATACTGCATATGGTGTTAATGGTAAACCATCTTCACCTAATTTTTGTTCAGGTGCACCTTGCATAACTCTAATTATACCTTCAACAATATCATCTATATAAGTAAAATCTCTTTTGCAATTTCCATAATTAAATATTTGAATTTTATCTCCATTAATTAACTTATTAGTAAATCCAAAATATGCCATATCTGGCCTACCAGCTGGGCCATATACCGTAAAAAATCTAAGTCCTGTACTTGGTATATTATAAAGTTTTGAATATGAATGAGCTAATAACTCATCACTTTTCTTAGTAGCAGCATATAAGCTAACTGGATTATCTACTTTATCATTAGTTGAAAATGGTACCTTTTTATTACCACCATAAACACTACTACTACTTGCATAAACTAAATGTTCAGGCATGTTATAACGACATGCTTCTAAAATATTATAGAACCCAATTATATTTGATTCAATATAAGCATCTGGATTAGTTATACTATATCTAACCCCAGCTTGAGCTGCTAAATTAACAACCACACTAGGCTTATACTCTTCAAATATTTTATTAATACATTCTTTATCAGCTAAATTTCCCTTAATAAACGTATAATTATCATAAACAGATAACTCTTTAAGTCTCCATTCTTTTAATGATACATCATAATAATCATTCATATTATCTAAACCAATAATATGAATGCCTTCTACTTCTTCTAATAATCTCTTAGCCAAAAAGAAACCAATAAATCCAGAAGTACCTGTAATAAATACATTTTTATTTGTTAAATCAATTTTTTGCATAATTATTACCTCCCTAACTATAATCCAAACATTACTTTTGTAACTTTGCTCTTTTTTAATAATAATGATAAAGCTAATGATAACAATAAAGATATACTAAATGATAGAAAAACTTGAACAATAGGTATAACTTTTCCATTAAAAAATACTATTATAAAATACATAATTTGTTGATGAAACAAATATATTCCAAAACTATTATCTTCTAACAATTTATAAAGTTTACTTTTAAGACTTATATTTTTCTTATTAATTAAATAATCCCCTAATTTATATAATAATACTACTTCACATAGTGATATTAGTTGTAATAAGAAAGAATTTAGAACTTTTTCTATTAACCCATCATTTAATAAATAAGTTGTAAATAATAAAATAAAAACCCCAATTATTAATATAATACATTTTTTTAAAGTGATATGTTCTTTATATTTATAAAGGAATCCTCCAAGATAAAAGAACAAAGTATATTTAAATACATTTGATAACTGAAAATAGTCAAATTTTAAATATTGAATCCCCAAACTAATAATAACGGACAAAAAATAAATAATTATTAAATTCTTAATTGAAATTTTAATTTTATCGGAAATAAACTCAAATACCAAAAAAACTCCAAAAAGCATAATTAAAAACCATAATTGAGCCGGCGATACACATAGTATAAACTTCTTAATAATCTCAGCAAAACTATACTTAAAAAAGTATTCTGATATAGGAATAATCCAAATCAAAGAAACAAATATATAAGGAAGTAATAATCTTTTGGCTCTTTTTTTTATGTCATTTTTATAATTATGATATTTTCCCTTTTCACATTTTAAATAATAGAATAAAAAGCCTGAAGCCATCACAAATGTATGAACGTGAAAAGTATTTAACCAAGTTGCAAATAAATATAAATATTTAGCATTATAAATTGGCATTACATAGGTAAACCAAGAATTTCCAAAAAACAAACAAGAATGATAAAGGACTATTATTAACATCATAATAGTTTTTATAAATGTTATTTCTTTAACTTTCATTTTCTAATCTTCCTTACAAATGATTTTAATATTTTAAATAATTCTTTAAATTCTTTATTATAAAAGATTATATTAATTGATAGAGTAATAACAAGTGAAACTATAAATATCATTAATGCATTAATAAGCCAATTAATATAATTTACACTATCTAAAAATGGTAAATATCTACTAATAATTACAATTAAAATTGTTTCAATAATAATTAAAGTAATCTTTTTAACACTAATAAATACATTTCGGCTCAAAATATATTTATTTGAGTGATAAACAAATTCAATAGTCCTAATAGTCATTGCTACAATAGTACCTATAGCGACACCAACTATTCCATATTTACTAACTAATATTAAAGAAACTATAATATTACTTAGCGCTTCTATCCAAGCACCAATTCTAGTTTGTTTAAAATGACCCGCCGCTAAAGTAATTGAACTATAAGGAAGCCTAATAGCCCAAATATACTCACTAATGACTATTAAATAACCAAAAGTATATCTAATATAATTTGCATCATTTACACCCTTAGTATAAATTGATATAAAGGGCACGATTAAAATTATAGTGCAAGTAAATATTATTGTTATTAAAGAATAATATGCTACCTCATATACATTAAACTTCTTATTTAAATTATCAGTTTCATCCTTAGCAATCATATCTCCAAATCCAGCATCTAAACTACTTGAAAATACTTGAACTAGCCTCTTTATTCCGCTAACTACCATATAATAAACTGAATAAACAGAGACTTCTGCTAATGTAGTAAAAAAAGTTAAAATAGTTATATCTGTATTACCATGAATTACCGCTGCAATATGCTGAGCAAGTCCATCCCATTTCTGTTCAATTTTATAATTATCTTCAGCTTCTTTTAGATTAATATTATATTTCTTTTTAACATAAATATTTTGCATAATAGGTCTTAATACAAATACAAAACCAGAGAATAATTTAATAATATGTATTGAGCATCCAAGCTTAGCTAATACTACTATTAATGCAATAGATAATATATATGTTATTATTTGAATTAAAGAAATAATATAAGACTTTTGATCTGCTTGTAAAAAGAGTCTATAAGTCATCCCAAAATAATATTCTGCAAATGTACTAATAGATATTATTATAATTAAAGAAAATGTAAATATAAATTCAAACTCAGTATTTATTAATGTTGGATATATAAAACATAATACTACAATATAAGCAACAAAAATAAAAGAAATAATCCTAAAAAACTTTTCAGAAGATTTTAATATATTAGCTATAGTTTTTTTATCTTTATTAGCTATTGGCTTATATAAAAGTGATCTAACAACCGGTCCAAACCCAGATTCTAATAATGTTATGTAAGCAAGAAATTGAGTAATTGAAGATATTAATCCATTAACATTAGACCCAAAATTACTAATAATTATTTTGGGTACAATAAAACCATATACAATACCAATTAATTGTAATAATAAATTAGTTAATATATTGTATATAGCTTTTTTACTTCTCATCCTTCTTCACCAAACTTAAATCTATTAAATCTCCTAATTTTTTATCCCATTCTTCTGGTTCAAATTTTGCAAAACCACTTGCTGGATAAAATGTCAATTCACCAAAATATACTTTACCATTAATTTCATAAAAATCAACCCTAATAAAAGGTATTCCTTTTGATAATTTATTAGCAAGTTCAATCATTAAATCCAAATTTTTAGGTTTCTTTATAGTTTTATCTATATCATGATTAGGTCTCTTAAATGGAGCTAAATTCCAATTAATATCAAAAAATGTTTCTTTTAAATCAGTATCCCTATCAGTACAAACTAAACAATATTTAGCTTCACCATTAAAGCAAAAAAACTTATAATCATGCATAGACGTATCATTTTTATCTTCCATATACTTTTCAATAATAATTCTAGGCTTAACATTTTTATATGGCCATTCTCTGCCAGCATAATAATAATTTTTCTTTAATGATTTATTTATTTTTTTTCTAGCAGCATTTACATCTAATTTACTTTTATCTTTAACAATTACTAATCCACCACTATCATGAGTACATTTAATAACAAATTGATTTGGTAACTTTTCAAAATTAATTTCTTCAAATTTATCATAAATTCCTAATGTCGGTATGATATAATTTTCGCCAATAATATCAGCCACATAATTCTTAGCTTCATATTTATCAACCATAGTTGTATAAATATCTTTTCTATCATATAATTTTAACCATTGCAATTTTTCATTAAATGTTTGAGGATTGTTAAGATTTAATTTACACTTCATCCTTTCTTTAAATAATAAAATAATATAATATTTATCAAGTAAACTAATATTAGTAATAGATATCAATCTCAAAATTATTATTTGAGGAGTTCTAAAAAATCGAAGAAGTTTATAAAAAGTTTTTTTTAACAATTCGATTACACTAATAATAAATGAATGTATTTTACAAAAAAACTTCCAAATACAATAGATTAGATTATTAATATTATAAACCATATGAAAAATATTTTTATTCAATGATTGTTTAAACATCCCATTTTTATATAGTAATACAGCATATTTATTAAATAAAACCTTTTTTAATATGTGTGAATCATATATTTGAGAAGCAATAGTTTTATTGATTCCGCTTGCAATATACAAATAATTATTTTGATTTATTTGTTTTAAACCATAAAATGTCTCTAACATCTCTAATATTTCATTATTGTCTTCTTCAATACTGCAATTATTATGTATAGAGTTACATATTTTCAAATAATTATTACGTAATATTTTTTTAGTGAAATTCATCTGAATATTTTTTCTGCTCTGACCAGCCTGTGAAAAATGGACTCTATATTTTAACCCAATTATTGGTAGCAATGCAATATTATCTTTAGCAGCAGCTCTGGACCACAATTCATAATCTTGAGCACAAATATAGTTTTCATTATAAAAATTATTAGTGTTATCAAAAAATGATGCTCTAAACATTACTGTTGGATGACATAAAACAGTCATAAATAAAATTTGTGCTGCTATTTCATCAGATTTTCTATAAAACAATTTATTAATACCATTTTTATCTCCAAATGTTTTGGCAAATGTGCCACATATTTGAATATGTTGATGTCTATCCATATATTTTTTTTGAATTACAAGTCTTTTTTTAAGGCAAATATCGTCACTATCCATTCTAGCAATATATTTACCATTAGCTTTTTTTATTGCTTCATTAAGAGAATATGGAAGTCCCATATTCTTATTATGAAAAATAAGTTTAATTCTATCGTCTTTAAAACTATTCCTAATATAATTGAATTCATCTTCATTACCATCACAAACAATAATAAACTCAATATTTTTATAATCTTGATTTAAAATACTACTAATTGATTCATTTAAATATTCATATTTAGTATTAAAAGTAGACATAATGACAGATATTAATTCGCGCATATAATTAAATAACCTCCCTTCTATGCTTCATTAAAATTATAGCTTTATATACAAATGGTATATATGCAAATACAATTATTTGAATTTTTCTAATTAATGGAAAATACTTATTTTTTAAAACATATTTAATGTTTTGTTTAACATCTTGTCTCCGTTCAGCCAGTTTATCATCAGACAAACCACTTAAAATACAACTATTAAAATATATTGTATTAGCATAAGCATAATAGCATCTAGCAATATATATGATCTCAGGACAATTATTCTCAAAAAACAGTATTTGCGCTTTACTAGCTATTATATAAGAATCATCAACAATACTATTACTTCGACTTCCAAGCCTTTTACAATAATGATATAATTTTTTTGAATCATATATAACTTTTAAACTTTTATAAAGTAATTGATACATAACATAAAAGTCCTCACATTTTCCAACATTTGGAAATCTAATATTATTAAATAAAGAAGTCTTATAAAGCTTATCACAAACAGACATATCAAACATTTTTAATGAATTCATTGCAATCAGTGAATCTATATTAGACATAATTATCTTTTTTGAACGATTATTACTTTTAATAGATAAACTATTATTATCATCCATAAAATAATCTACACATCGTCCACATACACTAACATCTGCATCTACATTTATTAAATTATTATACAATGTTTCGTACATATTAAGTTCAACATAGTCATCACTATCAATAAAGGCAATATAATCTCCAGTTGCAATTTTAATGCCCAAATTTCTAGCAACAGATGCACCCGCATTTTTCTTGTGTATTACTTTTATCCTAGAATCTATTATAGAATACTTATTACATATTTCCGAAGAACTATCAGTTGATCCATCATTAATTAAAATTATTTCTAAATTTTTATATGTTTGATTTATAATAGATTCTAAGCATCTAGATAAGTAATTTTCAACATTATAAATTGGCACAATAATACTAATCTTTTCTTTTTCCATCTTTTATCACCACGCTTCCAATAATACTATTATCATTTATCATTTTAATCTTTTTTTATGCAAAAAAAGATATACCCTTGATGGAAGCAAGCCCAATAACAACGGCCTGTATTTGTAACACCCAAAATACCAAGGAATTCTCAGCATTTTAAATCCAATTTTACGCACATAATATTCGTTCTTCCGATTTTGCCAATTACGTCTACTTGCAGAATCTCTATCATCCCTGATACTATATAAGAATTCTTGGATATTGTAACCTTTATATCCTGCAGCATAAAGTTTAAACCATAAATGATAATCTTCAACACGAATCAGTTTTTTATCTACTGTGTATCCATTAACACTTTTTATTGCGGAAGTTCGAATCATCATAGCAGCATGACAAAATGGACTTATTTTTAAAAAATCTAATTTAGATGGTTTTTCAACATATAATAAACTTCCCCATACACCAGTATCATCAAATAATGTAGCATTAGAAGAAACAAAAGCATACTGCAAATTTGATTCTAAAAAATTTAACTCTTTTTGTAATCTATCAACAGACGAAAAATCATCAGCATCCATTCTCGCGACATAAGGTGCAGTAACCATTTTTAAGCATTTATTTAGAGTAAAATTTAATCCCATGTTCTTTTCATTTTTCAGTAGCAATATTCTATCTTTATATTTTTTTTCATATTGCAAAGCAACTTTATATGTATCATCAATTGACCCATCATCACATATTATAAGTCGCCAATCATTAAAAGTTTGATTTAATAAAGAGTTAATACAATTTGATAAATAATTTGAACAATTATATACCCCCATAATAATATCAATTTTATACATAAACACTCCCCCAATAATTACCATATAAAATTATACGGAATAATATCTGACTGTCCAAACACATACGAATTTAATATAAATGAGCTAATAAAATAAACCATAATTATAAAATAATTAAGTAACTTATTTTTATTATTTACACACAAAAACGGTATTTGAGATAACAAAAAAATCTCGACAATCTTAAAATAAGCGGTGATTCTTTTAATATCAGGATTAACAAATCCTGTAAAACTTAATATTACTCCAAAAACAAAAATTAAGTAAAGCATTCTATTGTTTTTAGAATAAATAACTAATTTTTTATAAAAAAATGAAATATATAATAAAACTAATAAATATAAAAAGAAACTATAATTATTAAATTGATATGAAGCAGTATAAATTTCATATTTTGCATATTTAGCAAAAAATTCAATGCCAGCAATATACGTTAAAATATTCCTATAATAAATTGAAATCAATGTAACAAATACAATTGAAAAATACTTAATAATATTATTATCGTTATTAAATATAAAGTAAATAGGAATTAACAACAGAGCTGAAGTATGAAAAATTGAAGCCAAAATAGCAAATAGCAACCAATTCTTAAAATCTTTTTTTTCAATAAAATGATAAGCATAAAATATAATACTAACTGCTAACATTTGTCTGATTCCATTAAAAGATGATGTATAATATAAAAACAAGTAAGCTAAATAAGCAATACTTTTATATTGAGTATCTGTTTTTTTGATTGTCAAAAATGTAAATAGCAAAGTAAGAAAATTAAATATAAAAAATAGCGTTTTATAGCCCCAAAAATAACTAGATATTTGGCAAATAAGCACAAAACCCATTTCTATAGAAGCAGATTTTATAAAATTAAGAAAACTATACTTATGATATATATCATACAAATCCATATATGCTTTATAATCAGTACCTACCATGTATCTTAATCCACCTATAAACATGGGAATAGCAAAGGATAAGAATAAAAAAATTTTACAATGATGCTTATTATACATCTTATAAAAATAATATGAAAGAAAAAAAGAAAAAATATAAAATAATAAACTTGAAAAATGTCCCATATAATCACACCCAATTAATTATAAAAAAATTTCATATCATTAATAACATCACTTAAATAATATTTTTTTACATCCTTTAAATTATTTTTAGATATATTGCTTTTAAATTCATTATCATTATATAACTTTAAAATTTTATCTATAAAAATATCTTCCTTATTAACATCGACAACATATCCATTAATTCCATCTGTTATTAAGTCTCTAACACCTCTTGCATTAGTTGCAACAACTGGTATACCAGAAGCCATAGCCTCTAAAATATTAACCGGTAATCCCTCTCTTAAACTAGAGGAAACAGATACATCAGTAATTTTCAATAACTGTGGTATATCATTTCTATAACCTAAAAAATGAACATTGTTTAAAACATCTTTTGCTTGTTCTTGATATTTTCCATTAAATTCATCTGGTCCAACTAATAATAAATGAATATTAGGATATTGAGTAATTAATTCTCGTATTACTTCTATTAGAAATCCTTGATTTTTATTCTTATCAAGCCTTCCTATACAAGTTAATACAAAATCATCATCTTTTAATCCTAATGATTTTCTTAATTCACTTTTCTCTTTTTTAGTCATAGTGAAATTAAATTTTTCTTCATCAATCCCAACACCTGGAACATACTGTACATCTTTACATTTCTTAAATTTATTTTTAGCAAGTTCATAATCTTCATGATTAATAGTAATCAAAGTATCAGTATACCTTGATAGATACTTTTCTACTGGATAAAAAATTAACCAATTCTTTAGTGGAGCCCCTTTAAAGAAATGAAAACCATGCGCAGTATATATTACTCTTGTATGATATTTTTTTCTAGCCCCCTTAGCAGCTAATCTTGTTACAACACTTCCCATTGGAGTATGGCAATGAATAATATCATATTTTTCTTCATTAATAACTTTTTTAAGATCACTAATTGCTTTTAAATTATTAATTTTAATTGGACTTCTTTCAAAACAAATCTTTATTTTTTTATCACAATAAGGAATATTATCATTGCCATTTGTTGCAACATGAACTTCATATCCTTGCTCTTTAAATAACTTTAAAAATGGTAAATGAAATTGTAAAATATGTGAATCTACTGTAGCAGTAAATAATACCTTCTTCATAATTTCACCTACGCACTATGAGCATTTGCTATCTCTTCAACATTAATCTCTTGTGTTTTTAAATCTGTTATTTCTGTTTGAATAGTATTCTTACCAGCATCTGCTGCTACTTTAGATAGCACTACTTTTATAGTTAAAAATATAATCTTAATATCTTCTTTTAAACCATAATTGTCAATATACTCTAAATCATAATTTATTTTATCAAATATTGTAATAGCGTTTCTACCTTTAACTTGAGCAAGACCAGTAATACCAGGAAGTACATCACATCTATGTCTTTGTTTCTTATTCATATTATCATAATAATCTGTAATCCAAGGTCTAGGCCCAATAAAAGCCATATGACCTGCTAAGATATTAAATAATTGTGGAAGTTCATCAATAGACGTTTTTCTAATGAAATTACCTACTCTAGTATGAGCATCTTCCTTACTAAAATCATGTACATCATTATCTACATACATACTTCTAAACTTCCAAACATAAAATACTTCCCCATATCTACCAGATCTTGGTTGTTTAAAAATAACTGGTCCCTTACTATCTAATTTAATAGCTATCGCTGTAATAATCATTACAGGTGAAAGCACTATAAGTCCAAATAACGCTAATATAAAACCTAAAATTCTTTTAATTATAAAATATACTGATTTTCTTTTATTCCAATTTCTCCTAATTTCTTTTTTCATTATTACTACCTGTTTCTACAATTGGCCCAAAAAATAATACTAATATTTATTTAGTATTACTAAGGTGCTTAATACATAAAAAATGTACTAGAAAAATTATAACAAAACTCTTATTACAATTCAACAAAAAATAATTATTTGTAATACCATTTTTTAGCAAAAATAAAGACTATTGCGTATTTTTGGTTCTCTAAAATCTAGTGTGGAGTAATTTTTAATGAAAGTTAGATAAATACTAGATTAATGAACCATTTTTAGTGATTAAAT
>CACZRB010000082.1 GCA_902783555.1 uncultured Erysipelotrichaceae bacterium | reverse complement strand
TTTATCTATAATAGGATTATTATTAGTAAGTTTAGCTATTAGTTATGCTTATTTTAGTGCTAAAATAACTAATAATGAAAGTGAAAGTACTGTTGTAGCAACTGCTGCCTATTTAGAACTTACTTTTATAGATGGCTCTCCAGAAATAAATGCAAGTAATATTTTACCTGGTTGGAGCGCCTCAAAAACATTTAGTGTTCAAAATACAGGAGATAGTACGGCATACTACGTCTTAAAAATAACTGATATTAATAATCCATTTGTTTATGGTGGCATAAGTTATAAAATAGAAAGTAATGATGGCGGAGCAAATGTAGCATTAGATACTCTGCCGCTTGCTAATATGCCAGTATCAGGCCCAATAGAAATACCAGTTAATACTACTCATAACTATACTATAACAACATATTATAATGAACTAGAAGAAAATCAGTTAAGTGACTTAGGTAAATCATTTTCATATACAGTATCAATCGAAGCAGTATATAAAAAAGAAATCCAGTATATAGAGGACTTAGTAGATTTATCAAATGAAGTAAATAGTGGAACTAGTTATGAACACACATGGTTTGTGTTAACAAGAGACTTGGATTTTAATTCTGATGAAAGTTATAAAAACGCAAATAATACAACCACATATGGGGATTATAACGGTAATGGAACAGTAGAGGCAATTAAAACAGAGCTAACTACAGGAAGTGGATTTAAGCCTATTAGCAGTATTGACAGTATTTATTTTCGAGGATCATTTGATGGTTTAAATCATCGAATAGATAATCTATATATTAATGTAACTAGTACAACCGATAAATCATATGGATTATTTGGAGCTGCTAACAACTCAACTTTTCAAAATATTATAATAAGTGGAAATGTAAGAGGCGCAGGTAATACTAGAGGTGCAGGCTTGTTAGGATGTTTGCAAAATAGCAATGTAATTAATTGCCATAATGAAGTGAATTCAACTAATACTGCTGATTATTCTATGTCATCAGGACTTTTAGCTCAAATTGGAGATGGCTATGTAAGAAATTCTAGCAATAGTGGAAATGTTAGTGGAGGTATTTCTGCTAGTGGTTTAGTTGGAACATTAATTCAAATTCTTCATTAATAGTTGAAAATTCTTATAATACTGGAACAATTACAAATTCAATTGGATTATATGCTGCTGGTTTAGTTGTAGATCCTTACGCTAATTCTACTTTAAAAATTTATAATTCATATAATAGCGGAAATATAACAACAACAAAATCAGGTACTACATATACTGGTGGTTTAGTGGGCAAAAGTACATCACAAGTGTTATACATATATAATTCCTATAATACTGGAACAATAACTAATCAAGCAGAAAGTTCTACAAATTCAAGTATAGGTGGATTGATAGGTCAAATTGATACTGGAACAATTATTAATTCATATAATACAGGTAGTGTTTTAGGTGGAAATCAAACTGGTGGTATTATTGGTAATAAAAACAATGTGACTACCAATTTGTTTATAAATAATTGTTTTAATGCTGGTACTATTTCGACTAATTTTAGCGGGTCATATGTAGGTGGATTAATAGGGTATTCTAAATATAATACAACTAGTAAGATGATAATATTTAATAGTTATAATATAGGTAGTGTTACAAGTACTTATCAAGCAGGCGGATTTTTTGGACAAACTAATAGTAGTATTTATCCGATAAATGTATATAATGCTGGTTCAGTATCAGGGACAACTTCTGCAGGTTTTGTCGGAACTACTCAGTCGAGATATATGTACTTTAATAATTTGTTTAACTATGGAATTATTACTGGAAGTAAGAAATATGGATTATATTATAGAAACAGTGGTAATACTAACAGCATTCTAAATTCATATTATTTAGCGGGAATATCTGGTAGTAACATAAGCGGATATACTGGCACATCTTTAACTGCCCAGTACATGGCGAGCCCTGATTTTGTAAATCAACTAAATCAAAATAAACGTAATATTGATTTATCAACAATCTATAGTGGAGCATTATCAGCATATTCTTCATATGAACTATCAGATTGGAAATATGACGCTGAAAAAGGATATCCTATTTTAGATAATTAAAAAATAATCTCAAGCATATAATTAATTGGTGAAATGTATGCTTGAGATTTTTAATAATGCTTTAAGAAATAATAATTATTATATTTGTTTATATGAAAACCATATTTATATATATAATTATGAAGAAATAATAAGTTTTACGAATAATAATATAATGGTTAAAATAGCTAATTTTAATCTAATGATAAAAGGTACTAATATGCATATTAAAAAAATGGAGCACAGTGAATTATTAATAAGCGGACTAATATCAGGAGTATCTTATGAATAGTAATATAATAATAAGTGTTAAAGATAATATCAATAGATTTATAAAAAAATGTATTGAATATAAAATAAATATTGATGAAATTAATTATATTAATGAAGATGAGATAACATGTAAAATAGATATAAAAGATTATAAAAAAATAAAAAGACTTAATTATTATTCTAAATTTAAGATTATTAAATATGAAGGAATTAATGGTTTAAAAATACATTTTAAAAAGTATGTATATGTATATATGCTTCTTTTGTTTTGCTTTATTGTTATGGATATACTTACTAGTTTTATTGTAAAAATAGATATAATTCATGAAAATAATACAATAAGACAATTAGTTAAAAATGAACTTAAGAATCATGGAATTGAAGAATATACTTTAGCGTATAGTTTTGATGAATTAGAGAAAATTAAAAATGATATATTAAAAGATAATCCTAATAAATTAGAGTGGATGAGTATTACTAGAGTAGGTATGAGTTACATAGTAAGAATTGAAGAAAGAATAATTAATGAGGAAAAGAAAGAAGAAAAACCTCGTAATATTATAGCAAGTAAAGATGCATATATTACTAAAATAATTGCTACCTCAGGAGAAACACTAGTACGTTCAGGTGATTATGTAAAAAAAGGTGATATTTTAATTAGTGGTAATATTTATTTATATGATGAAATAAAAGGACGTATACCAGCTAAAGGAGCAGTGTATGGTGATGTTTGGTATGAAAGTGAAGTTAAAGTTCCATATAATAAAGAAGTAATACATGATACTGGAAAATCAAGATATAATTTAAATATTAATAATAAGATTTTATTTAAAAATAAATATAAATTATTTAGGCAAGAAAATATAAAAGAAATCAATGTTTTAGGTTTTAAAATTAAAATTTATAAAGAGATAGAGTATAATCGTAAAATTATCAAATTAACTGAGAAAGAGCTAGAAAATGAAGCATTTAAGAAGGTAAATGAAAGTTTTAAAGAAAAGCTAAAGGATAATGGAAATGTAATAAGTCAAAAAGTTTTGAAAAAGAGGCAAAATAATAGTACAATAGAATATAGAATATTTGTAATAACCAATGAGTTAATAAGCAAATATGTTTATATAAATGAAGGTGATATAGGTGATACCAAAGAAAGCAATTAATATTGTCGTTGATTTATGGCCGATGTTAATCCTTATAAGTGTTGTCTTAATAACTTTAAGGTTTACTTATTTATTAGTTAATCATAAAAAAATATTGATATATAAAGAATTGATTAGTTTATCATTTATTATCTATATTGTTTTATTATTTGAACTTGTTACTACCAGTGATTTTGAATCATTTAGTAATAATTTTATACCATTTAAAGAAATATTTAGATATAGTATAACTAGTAAATTATTTTATCGTAATGTTATTGGTAATATTATCTTATTTGTTCCTTTTGGATATTTTACTAGTTATTATACTAAGATAAATAAAAAATGGTATATTGCAATGCTTATTACGTTTATTACTAGTTTAACAATTGAGATAATTCAAATGGGAATAGGGCGTTCATTTGATGTTGACGATATTATATTAAACATCATTGGTGGAATGCTTGGATATTTGATATATGCTTTTACAGAGAAAATCTTTAAAAGGTATAGTGATAAATATAAAAGCACTCTAATGTTAAATTTTATTTGCATAATAATTATTATAGTGCTTTCTATAATAGTATTAAGTTTGTATGGAGTGGTATTTTAGCAGAAATTTTTTAAGTTAAACACTTTACACAAATTTGACACTTGCGGGGGGGTATTTTAATGGTAAAATGGACCTAGAAAGTAGGTCCATTTTGTATGAAGAAAACAATAAGTACAATATTAATTTTTATATTAGTAATAATGTTAGGAGTAGGAATAGCCTATGCTTACTTCGCTGCCCGTATAATCGGACAAGAAAAAGCAAGTACCATAAGTCTAACTGGTGGTAAAATGATAATAGAATATTCAGAAAATAGTGGCGTAATAGAACTTTCAGGAATCTATCCAAAAGCAGATGCTTGGGCTACTAAAATAATAACTGTAAAAGGAACTAATAGTACTAATACTACTATGAAATATGATTTAGGATTAAACGTAATAGAAAATACATTTAGGAACTCATATATAAGTTATGATTTAAAACTGATTGATGGAAATAATGGAACTCCAATATCAAATATAACAGGTAAATATATAAATGGGACTGGTTATAAAAGATTTGGAAGAGGTTCATTTGCAAATGCTAATGAAGAAATCCATCAGTATGAACTTAAAATCTATTTCAAAAATAATGGAAAAGATCAAAATGATGCTCAAAGAGCAGTATTTAATGCTAAAGTAGAGATAAGAGATGGTGGGGTTGATTTACCAGAAAGCGAAATAACTATGTTTTTAACTGGGCAACAATTAAATGTAAAAATGAAAACCCTTGCTAATCTTGCAAATAATGATGAAACCATGCCAACAACTAGTACAGTCAATACGACGATAACAGCCATCAAAGAATCACTAACTGAACCAACTTCCGAAAATAAAGAAGAAAAGAATATTGTATCAACAACTACATCTAAATATCCAATCTATATGTGGTATGATGATGGAATTATATACTGGTGGAGCGAAGAAAAACGTCCGTTACTTAACAATGTTTTAAGTGCACTTTTTAGAAATATGAATAATTTATCAAACATATCTGGGATTGCTAATTGGGATTCTTCTCAAGTAGCCAATATGGCAGAAACTTTTATGAATACTAGGATTGATAATTTGTCTGCGTTAAAAACTTGGGATGTATCAAATCTCAAAAATTTATTAAGATGCTTTAGTAATACAAAAATATTCTCATTGGAAGGACTTGAAGACTGGAATTTATCTAAAATTGATAGTGCTGTTGCTACTTTTAGTTTTAATAATGACTTAAAAGATATTTCAGCACTATCCAATTGGGATATTTCAAGTTTAAAAAATATGGATAGTATGTTTATGGGAAGTGGAATAACAAGTTTAGAATCTCTAAAATCTTGGGATACAGCTAATGTCGAAATTATGAAACAATTATTTGCTTCCAGTAGCGTGAACGACATCGAAGGTATACGAGATTGGAATGTATCTAAAGTAGAAAGTATGGAAAAAATATTTTATTACACGAGAAGTCTAACAAATGCTTCGCCAATCAATAATTGGGATATATCTCAAAACGCTGATTTCAGTCTAATGTTTCATGGCACACCATCTCATCCTGAATTTACCCAAATAGAAGGCACATGGGATAATGGTACCTTTATACCAAATAGTTAATTAATCAAAGTTAGTTTTTACTAGCTTTTTTCTTATTGAATAATACCTTCTAAAATGATAAAATTATAATGTATTTGATATATGAATATATTAAAAGTGGAAGTGATTTAATTGTTTGATATTATAGATAAATATGGCTATAAAAATTATGATTATTTAGAAGATGTATTATCTTATACTTTAAAAAAATTAGGCATAGACAATGCAACATTTAGTTTAATTCTAACTGATGATGAAGAAGTTGCGTTTTTAAATAAAACTTATCGTAATATAGATAGAACAACAGATGTTCTTAGTTTTGCTTTAAATGATGGTGGTTCATTTCCTGGCCCAATTAATGTTTTAGGCGATATTTATATAAGTATCCCTAAAATGAAAGAACAAGCAATAGAATATGGGCATAGTGAAAAACGTGAACTTTCTTTTTTAGCGGTTCATGGTTTATTACATTTACTAGGCTATGATCATACATTAGGTGAAAAAGAAGAAAAAGAAATGTTTGATTTACAAAAGGAGATATTAAATGAAAAAGGCATTATCGATTAA
>CACZRB010000081.1 GCA_902783555.1 uncultured Erysipelotrichaceae bacterium | reverse complement strand
TTAGCGTGAGCTAATTTATTTAAATATATTAAAAATATATCTAAAACTATCTTAATTTACCTATTGACAATTACCAGATGTTCTTTCTAGAGATTTTTTAACCATACTGTTGGACATCCTATATAAGGAATTTTGACATTTACAGTTCCTATAACCATGTCCTCAGTTATTTTATAATTATCTACTGTTTCGTTTGCGTCACCTTTTGTAAAGAAATAATATTCTCCATCTACGCAAATTATTTTTACTAATCTATGAACTACTATTATATCTTTATATCTATATGCAAGAACTTGATTTAGTTTAAGTTCAGAATATTTTCCATCAATTTTTTCTATGACTACAACATCACCTTTATGAATATTTGGAGTCATACTTCCACTAGCTATAACAATGGCATGATAATGAAAATATCCAGATGTAAAATAAACTAATATTATTACAATAATACTTGGTAGTATTAAACTGCCTACTTTATTTTTGTGATATTCACGAATTATGTGTTCATCTTGTCCTTTTTTTATAAAATTGTACATTTTATATAAAAGAATAAATGGCACAATGAAGTTTATAATTGAATATATATATTCACTAGGATTTGGTATTATTGGTAATAAATATGGATATAATTCCATAATAAGTAAATATATTATTGTAGGCTTATAGCCAAAATTATATGATATATAAGAGCATAAAATATTTTTACTAATTGAAGGTAGAACACATAATGCTAGATATAAAAAGATATTATAGTTAGTATTAAAATTGTAAAGAGCAAGACTATCTATTACATCCATTGTTATAAATAGCAAAACCGTTACTATTAATAGTAATTTAGATCCTTCAGATTTTCTAAGAAGCATATACCTTAAGAATTCCTTTATAATAATAGTAGAAATTAGTGGAATAATAACTTTAAATATTCCGTTAAAGGTATAATAATTTACTGGTTTGGTAAATGATATTATTAGTCCTAATAAATAATATAATATAAAATATAATAATAAAAATATTAAGATATCTATTATGACAATTTTAGATAAATGGTGTTTATCTTTTTCAATACCAAATAAGAAGCTAAATATAACTACTAATCCAATTAGTAATAAGACTTTTGAATATTCTCCTAATATACTTGATACAAAACTATTTAGAACATATATTAAAATAATTACTATTTCAAAAATTAATAATCTTTTATAACCTCTTTTCATTCTTATCTCTCCTAAATAATCTTGTTAAAGTATATTAAGATAAAAATCTTAATATATTTAATAAATCTATGCAGATTTATAGTTAAATGTAGTTTTTCCTAATGTTACAACGAAATCTCCTGTAGGAACTGTTGTTGGAGTAGTTCCAGTAGATTTAATTGTTAATGATGCAGCTACGTTACCAGCTTTAGCAATTGTATTACTAAATGTAGTAGAATCTTTAGTATAATCAGTTCCACCAATAGTTAATGTAGCGGTAAACATAGTTGCACAATCTTCAGCAGAAATAGTTTTTGATGTTTCTTTAGTTACTTTTGCTCCTACATTTGATTCATCTTCTTCAAGTACTCTATCAGCAGCATCTGCAACATATTCACAAGTTAAATTTCCAAAAGAAATAGTTTCTAGTGCTGCATCTACATCACCAGCATTTTTTATAAAGAAATTATAAGTAACGCTAGAATTTTCTTCAGTAGATATAGTTGCAGGAGTTGCTTGAGAAATAGTATATTTCATTAAGCTTATGCTGCCACCTGCTTTACCTGCAGTAGTAGTATTAGCTAAAGTACCATTTACAGTTGGGGCACCAGAAGATGCTAATGGAGCCATAGTAGTTCCATCTGCAGAAAAACCAACATTCCATTTACTACCAACTTCAACCTTAGCATTAGTTTCAATATTTAAAGTAGATGAAAATGCGGCAAATCCTAAGGATAATCCTAAAACTCCAACTAATAATGCTGCAAGAGCGATAATTCTTCCTCCTCTATCTTTTTCCATTTTTTCACCTCCTTCGTTTTCCGCTTTTTGAAACAGCATAAGATATATTTTTTAAGATTATTACCTATCTTTTACTTTCCTATGCTGATAAAAGTATCTCACAATTTCACAACTTTTTCAATGTTTCTTGACTTAATATTTATATTTTATCAAAAAATTTGGTTCAAATTGTGTAAAACAAAAAGATTAATCATAAGATAAAGATTAATCTTTCGCTTTAGTAAATACTGTTATTATGGCAGCAATTATGATGGTAGCACTAATGGCAAGAGAAGAACCAGTTAACATATTTTTAAATATTCCTAGAACTCCTTCTCTTAAATATCCAAGATAAGCATAGTTAGTTAAATTATTACCAAAATTGATTATTAATAAATTAGCTCCTGTTCCAACTTTTTCAATAATTTTATCATAAAAACCAAATACTGCTAATATGGAACCTAATACGGTAAACATACTGGTTAAATGACCTGGTGTAAGATTTGAATTATCCAAAATAATTTGGGCTATTAGACAAATAAAACCACTAAATAAGAATGAATAAATTAATGTCATCTTATCACCTCGATTGTAACTGCATGTGTAATTGCTGGAATTGTATTTTTTTGATTTACTAATACTGGACTATGTAATGATCCGGTTGCTAGTAAGAGAATTTTTTTATATTTTTTGTTATGAATTATTTTGTTAAAAAATACTAATGGTAGTACAGCTGGTCCACTTCCTCCTGAATATTCATTATTCTTATATATTAAAGTTCCTGAATCTAAATAGTTAGTTAAAGGGATTCCATCTTTTTTTAATAATTCTTTAAATATTTTTTCCCCTACTTTTCCTAAATCACCTGTTAAAATTAAATCATAATCTTGAGGAGTTGTTTTAGTTAATTTTAAGTGTCTTAAAAATGTATCTGCTGCACTTCTAGCCATTACAGCTCCCATATTAAAGACATCTTTAACATAAGAATCTACTACACAACCAATTGTTCCATTAAGAACTTTTAGATTAGATGAATTTTTAGATAAAGTAAATCCTACTGCTCCAGTAGTAGTAAAAGTACTTCTAATGGGTTTAGGGGCACCATATTCAATAGGAAATCTATATTGTTTTTCAGCATTTAAATTATGTGAACTTGTTATATATAGCCCTTCTTTAATTTTTTTAGTATCAATTAATAAAGATAAATTTATAATGCCTCCAACACTAGATGCACATGCAGAATATATTCCTAAATATGGAATATTACGATTATTTAAACTCATATTAGTTATAATCATTTGATTCATTAAGTCTGATCCCATTATTAAATCTGGGGTATGTTTTTTTAGTAAATTATCTAGTACAATATTTTGCATTTTGGTCTCGGCTTTTTCAAAGGTTTTTTCTCCATAATAATAATCATCCATTGATAAATTATACCCCTTTAAGTTAGAATTTTTTTCTAATGGTCCGACTATACTAAAATAATCATTTATGTAAATATCTTTAAAGTTAAACACTTATAATCACCTTTACTATTCCCATAATAAATCCACTTAATATTCCATATAGAACTACGCTACCTGCAAGTTTAAAAAAGTTGGAACCAAGACCAGTTATTAAACCATCCCTTTTATAATCTAAACTAGTACTCATAATGGAATGTGCAAAACCAGTAGTTGGTATAATTAAACCACATTTAAATTTACTAACTAAATTATCAAAAAAACCTAGTCCAGTACATAAACAAGATGTAAAAATTACAATAAGGCATGTCCATAAGCTTGCAGTTTCTGTAGCTATTTTAAAAAGACTTATTAATAATATAGTTAATATTTCACCAATAAATCCGACTAATCCACCCATAAAGAAAGCATATAAATAATTTTTAAATTTATTATCTTTAGGAGTTAGTTCTTTAACTAGTTTTAAATATTCTTCTTTTTCCATATAATCACATTAGTATTATGGATTATTTAAGATGCAATATACTGTTTAATTTTTTGTTTTCCTTTTTGTTCTAATCTTGATACTTTAACTTGACTAATTCCAAGGATTTTGGCAGTTTCAGTTTGAGTAAAGTCTCCAAAGTATCTAATTTTAATAACATCTTGTTCAAGAGGTTCTAGTTCTTTTAGAGAATCTTCTATTAAGATTTTATTATCATAATTGGGAGTTTCTCCTAAAGTATCCATAATATTTACGTTACCAGTAGTTGTTTCATATTCAGCGTCAATACTTAACATAGATGTTGTTAATGTTATAACTTCTGCAATTAAAGATTCATCATATTCAGTATATGATGCTATTTCGCTAATATTAGGTTCTCTATTTAATATATTAATAAGTTCAGCTTTAGCCATTTGAATTTTTTTATAGAGCTGAAGATATGCTTTACTTAGTTTAATATCTCTACTTTTATTAACTAATTCATACATTTCACCAAAAATATCTAAATATGCGAAATCTTCAAAAGGTGTTCCAATATTAGGATTATACTTTCGAGCAGCTTTAATAAGTCCTAAGCGTCCTGCTTGATATAAATCTGCAAGTTCAACATTATAGAATCTTTTAGCTATTTTATAAATTAATCCTTCATATTTATTAGTTAATTTGGTTTCATAATCCATAATTATCACCTATACCTTTAATAAATTAAATGCTGTAAGTTCATCTTTAACTACTCTTATACTTTCATCAAATCTTGTTTTACTATTACATATTAATCCTTTTCCAGAATGATACTTTGTTTCACTTATAATTGTTTTAATAGCAGCTTTACCATAATTATCAATTAGATTAATACAGTTTAAATTTAGAACTATATTTTTAATGCCTTTTTCTCTAATCATTGGTATTAAATAATTCATTAGTTTTTCATATGTAAATCTTGTAAGTTCACCTTTTAATCTGATAAATAAAATACCTTTACGATACTCCATATTAATTTTTATCATTATTTGCTCCTTCCTTTTTAATATAGGTAAGTTTTATCTTATTTTAAACAGGTTCGACAAAACATTTCTTTTTATTTAAGTATTGTGTAAAGAATTTTACACATATTATTAGTAATATTATATATATTATTGTATAATTTGATTTTTTTTCATTATTATTTTTGGATACTATTTGATTATTTTGGGGTATTAATAACGCAATTGTTTTATCATTATTTTGGTTATTGGAACTAATAGTTTTATAAATATCTGTTTTTTTATTAAAATAAGAATCTTTTTCAATTATTTGTTCTTCTTTAATATCAAAAAAACTATTAGATATTTCTTCCTTGTTATTTATGGGTATGGTTACTTCTTCTTGAATATTATCAATACTATTTGATATTTTTATTTCATCTTGTTTATTTTCTAATTCGTTAGAACTATTATCTTCTTTTTTTAGAATTGGATATTTTTTATAAAAGATACTATTTTTATATTTTATTATAGCTAATATATACTTATCTGTTATTTTACTTTCAATAGATATTTTATCTAATGGTATTGATGAAGATAAAATTATGCTATTTAGTAAATTTAAATCGTCTAGATTATCCTTTATTGTAATGTAATCTCTTTGATAATAATCATATAGATTAATCTTTTGATTATTATCAAGTTTATAACCATCTAATGGCTCAGTAGTATAGATATTTAAATATTTTTTTATTATGGAATAATATTTATAAAGTTTTATGTTTCCTTTATAATAATTTACACTATTAGTATTACTATAATCTTTTTTTCTTATCCAAGTTATGTTACTTAGTAAATTATCAAAATTATTGCTATTTATAAAATTAATATTATATATTTCATCCTTATTAGATCTAAATACTTCATTATCATAATAAACATAAGGAGAACCTAAATAATAATTACCACTATAAACATTTAACATAAAGCGTATTTCATTTAAAGTATCATCTTCAAATATTAATTTAATATTTATTTTATCTAAATCATATTTTTTACCTAAATTTAAAACGATCATATGACTTGATAATAATGGACTTTTAAAATCATAATTTGATTCTGTAATAGTATATTTTATGGGAATATCATCATAAGTAATATAAATATTTTTTAATATACTAGAAGTTATAAAAGATCTTAGAGCGATGCTATTTGCAGATGAATATTTTCTAATGCGCATAGTATTATATTGTTCATTATTATCATTAAATGGTTTTTTTGAATAAATATCTTTATTAATATAATCTGTCATATCTATATTATTTAAATACGATGGAGCATGACCTAATTCATAATAACCTTCCATATTTATTATCTCCTCATAATTATTATAACCTACCTTCCTTTCTACTTTACTTAACGCCCCTTCTTTATATTCTTCTTTGTATTTAGTGCTATTTTCTTCTATTAAATTATAATCAGTGTAAAATGTTTCAGCATAAACATTTATGGAAAATATACAAAAAATACTTAAAATAATTTTTATCATTTTTCACCTCCTATTATTTATATTACCGGTGAAGTTTCAATTTCCTTTTTTTATTTTGCATTTTGTGGATAACTCTAATAAAAATGTGGATAACTTATAAAAATCTCCAATTTTTAAAATTTAAATTTATTAAAAGTGAGAAATACATTTTCTGTTATTAAGTTAGAAAGTTTATAGTATGTTAGTTATGGACAAGTATAGTAATTTGCGATATAATTAAAGAACTGAAAAAGAACTTTTTTAAGTATATTTTTTAATTTAGGAGGAAATTCTTATGAATAATAATGAAAAAATTACGCGTATTTTTGCTTTAGGTGGACTTGGTGAAGTTGGTAAAAATATGTATGTTATAGAACATGAAGAAGAAATAATTATAATTGATGCTGGAGTTATGTTTCCTGAAAGTGAACTTTTAGGTATTGATTATGTTATTCAAGATGTAAGTTATTTAAAAGCAAATCAAGATAAGATTAAAGCATTGGTTATAACTCACGGACATGAAGATCATATAGGTGGTATTACTTTTTTACTTCAAAATGTTAATATACCTGAAATATATGCTTCAAAAATAGCATTAGATTTAATAGTAAAAAAATTTGATGATCGTGAAATTAAATACAGTAATCTAAAAGAATATAATAAAGATACGGTTTTAAAATATAAGTACTTTGAAATATCATTTGTAACTACTACTCACTCTATTCCAGATAGTTTTGCGATTGTTATTAAAACTCCAAATGGTACGATATTTGAAACTGGAGATTTTAAATTTGATTTAACGCCAATTGGACCGATGGCTGATATTCATAAAATGGCTAAATTAGGTATGGATGGGGTTAAACTACTTTTAAGTGAAAGTACTAATTCAATGAGTCCTGGTTCATCAGCATCTGAAAGTATTGTTGATGAAGCATTAGGAGATGTATTTTTAAGACATCAATCTAGAATAATTATTGCAACTTTTGCTTCAAATATTTATCGTATTAAACATATTGTTGAAACTTGTCATAAGAACAATCGTAAAATTATTACATTTGGTAGAAGTATGGAAAATGCTAAAGATATTGCTCTTAAAAATAATTTAATTACTGATAAAACTATATTTATTGATGCAAGTGAGGCAAAAAATTATAAGAAAAATGAAATATGTATTTTGTGTACTGGTTCTCAAGGAGAACCACTAGCTGCTTTATCTAGAATTGCTAATGGGACTCATAAACAAGTAACTTTAATGCCAGATGATATAATTGTTTTCTCATCTAATCCTATTCCAGGTAATAGAGCATCAATAAATAGAATAATTAATAAATTATATTTAAAAGGTGTTAAAGTATATACTAATTCAGAACTTAGTGATATTCATACATCTGGACATGCTAAACAAGAAGAACTAAAATGGATGTTAAGACTTATAAAACCTGAATTTTTTATGCCTATTCATGGTGAATATCGTATGTTAAAGGAACATGCAGATTTAGCAATAGACTGTGATGTAAAACCTGAAAATATCTTTATTTGTAAAAATGGTGATGTTGTTGAACTTACTAGTAATGGTGCTAGAATGGGAAAAAGAGTTCCTTCTGGTGATGTATATGTTGATGGTTCTAGAGTTGGAGATATTGGTTCTGTAGTTATAAAAGATAGACAATTAATGAGTCATGACGGAATACTAGTTGCTATTATTAATTTAAATCCTATAACAAAAGAGTTATTAATTAAGCCTAATATTACTACTCGTGGATTTGTTTTAGTTAACGAAAATGCTGAACTTATTGGTAAGATAGAACATAAAGTATCTGATATTGTTATTAGAGTATTAAAAACAAATTATACCTATGTTGATTTAAAGAATCAAATTATCTTAGAACTAAGTCCATTTATTAATGAACTTACTGGTAGAAGACCAATTATTTTACCAGTTATTATGGAAGTAAAGGAAAATATTCATTAATTATAGAAAGTAAAATAAATAAATGAATGAAATTATATCTTATAATGAACAATTAATACATAACAATAAAGGAGCCTTTATAAGTTTGGATGGTAAAATACTTTTTACCAATGGTAATCATGAAGTTTTTGCTAAGAATTATTGTGTTAGTAATGATTTTAATGATATAGATAAAATTATTAGTAATAATCTAACAATTGAACAATTAAAATTATTAAAATTATGGTTAAAGTATAATTATTATGAAAAAAAGTTTATTGATTTTAATAATTTATATTCAGATTTTTTAGTACTACTATTATCTTTTGATAAAGTTGAAACAGTTATAAGAAAATGTATTTCAACTACATGTAAAATTCCACATTATAGATTTTATAATTACTATTTAATGGATTGGAATATCCTCGAGTTAAATTCTTTAAAATATAATAATGAAACAAACTCTTTTGAATATAGTAAAGATAACAATTCACTTATTAAGTATAGTATAGATAGTTCTTATAATAATGATATTAAAGAAATAAAAAATGATGTATTAATAAAAGATAGATATTTGTTTTTCAAATAGATTATTAATCACCAATAAAAAAACTCATCATAAAATAAAGTATGATGAGTTTTTTTGAAAATTTAAATCCAGTATTACAGGCTTTAATTGCCGGTTTAGGTACCTTTGGTATTACTTCTTTAGGTGCAGCGATGGTTTATTTATTTAAAAATTTAAGTAAAAATTTAATGAATATGCTACTTAGTATTTCAGCAGGTATTATGCTTTCTTCATCTTTTTTTTCACTTATTAATCCAGCTTTAGAAAACGCTAATAAGATTGGTCAAGTTCCATGGATAATATGTTCAATAGGAATTATTTTAGGATGTTTATTATTATTTGGATGTGACAAAATGTATTATAAAAAAAATCCTAATTCTAATAGAATTAATAATTTAATATTATCAATTACTCTTCATAATATTCCTGAAGGAATGGCAGTTGGTATTGCTTTTGGAGCTGCTAAATATGGTATAGGTGATGCTACAGTAATTAGTGCATTAATGCTGGCTCTTGGTATTGGTATTCAAAACTTTCCAGAAGGGTCTGCAATTAGTTTTCCTCTTTATAGAGATGGTTATAGTAAATTTAAATCATTTATTATTGGTTCTTTATCTGCAATTGTTGAACCAATTGCTGCTGTAATTGGAGCACTTATTGTTATTAAAGCCCAAATGATATTACCTATTATGTTATCTTTTGCAGCTGGTGCTATGATTTATGTGACAGTAGTTGAACTTATTCCAGAAAGTATGGCTAGCGAAAAAAAAGAGCATATGGCTCTTTACCTAGTAATTGGATTTATAATTATGATGATGTTAGATGTTGCTTTAGGGTAACATCTTTTATTTTAGATTAAATCCTAACTTTTCAAACTCTTTAGGTAGGTCTATTGATAGTTCAATTAAATCTTTTGTTTTAGGATGAATAAATTTTAAATAATATGCATGTAAACACATACGGTTTATTGGATTCGTATTTGATCCATATTTTTTATCACCTACTATTGGATGATTAATATCTTGCATATGGACTCTGATTTGATTTTTACGACCAGTTAGTATATTTATAATTAATAATGTGTACTTTTTATTTGAATTTATGGGCTTATAAATAGTTTTAGCATATTTGCCACTCTTATCTTTAGTACTGTAAGTTAAAAGAGTTTTAGTTTCTTTTAAATATGATTCAACTTCACCTTCACTTTTTATTTGACCTTCAACTATAGCATAATATTTCCTTATAACTTCATTCCAGTTATCTTGCATAAGACTTTTTATCTCTTCACTTTTAGCAAATACTACTAACCCACTAGTATCTTTATCTAAGCGATTAACAATAAATACCTTTTGATTTTTTTTATGTAAATAATCATATACTTCACTATATAAATTATGTTCATTTCCTTTATTGGTAGCAATTGTTAAAACTTTTGCTGGTTTATTTATAATAAGTAAGTATTTATCTTCATAAACTATATTTAATTTTTTCATAATTAACCTTTTCTATTTCTTCTAGTCTCTTTACTTTTGGCTTTAACACTTAGCTTACTTAATTTATCTAATTTTTCAATCTCTTTGTTAACTTTATTTTTTAAGGCAATTAATCTTTCTTTAGGACTTAACATATTAGGAAAAGCGTTTACTAAACGTTTGTATAAGCCACCTCTTTTTTGAAATATTAATCTTACTTTTTTACTAATTTCTTCTGTAGAATCTTTTTCGATATTAGATATAGTATTTCGTAGTTTAAAGATAATGTCAAAAGATAATATATTATCTATTAAATAAATAGTAAATAGTATCAAGGCAATTGTTTTTAAAATACTTAGATCTATTAAAGATAAAATATTAATAAAAAATGGATTTATTATATAAGTTACTACGCATCCTAAAATACCAAAGGGAAGCATTGTATTTAAACAAATGCGGCCATTAATATTAAATTTTTTAGTTGAATAATCCCACCATCTAGTTTTAAATATAACTTCCATGATATAACTGGTAAAATATTCTAATATAGAACAAATAATAATTGCCATACAAAATAGTAAAATTGGTTTTGCTTTATATGGATTTAAAAGTAAAATAATTAATAGTGCCCCTCTTCCATATATAGGACATATTGGTCCAATTAAAAAACCACGGTTAATAAATCGATGTTTTTCTATTAGTTTACAAATTACTTCCATCAGCCATCCTATAAATGAATAAATAATAAATAGTAAAAAGTAAATTATTATTTTTTCTAACATAAAACTTCCTTTCTAACAAATCTAATATCAAATTATTTTTATTATTATTATAATCTTCTAATATTTTTTAATATTATTTGAATCTTTAAAGGCTAAATAGTCTTTATAATTGTATCCTAGACTTGTCATATGCAAAACTGGATATTTATCTTTAGTTCTTAAAATGTAATGATTGCTTAATAAATAATTTTATCAAACAAATAGAATATTGTATTTTATTTTTCAAGCAACCAATCAAGTACATTACGTATTATTATTCCTTCTTCGTTCGCTAGTGGGGTTTTATCAGATGTTAATACTAATTTTTCATAGTTATCATTTATTTTCTTTAATGATCTTAATTCTCTATCTAAAATTTTTGTATCACTTTTATCAACACCTTTTAATGTATCTGCAACTTGTACATAAAGTCTTCCTTTATTGTTTACCGCGACAAAATCTATTTCATATTCATCAACTTTACCTACAAAAACATCATAGCCTCTTCTTAATAATTCTAGATAAACGATATTTTCTAAAACATGCCCATAATCTCCAATTTTACGTCCTAACATGAAATATCTAAGCCCTAAATCAGATACATAATACTTCTCTCCAGTTTTTAAGTATTGCTTACCTTTTATATCATATCGTGATGCTTTATATAAAAAGAAACTTTCAACAAATCCATCTAAATATCTTTCTACAGTTCTGACATTTATATCTCTACCATCACTTGTCATGGTATTAGCTATACTATTTACCGATACTAAATTACCAACATTATCCATTGCAAAGTTAGCAACACTTCTTAACATAGTTTCATCCTGTATTTTTTTTCTAGTCATAACATCTTTTATTATTATATCGTTATATATACTACTTAAATACATACTTACATCATCTTCATTGTCCAGATTAGTTGTGTAAGGAAGTGACCCATAAGAAATATATTTTTGATATAATTCATCGTTGCTTAGTTTCGGATACGCATCTTTATACTCTTTAAATGATAATGGAAGCATTTTGACTTCGATATATCTTCCAGAAAGTAATGTAGCAAGTTCACTAGATAATAAATTCGCATTTGATCCAGTTATATACAAATCAACATTTTTATTTATATAAAGACTATCTACAGCTTTTTGAAATTCTAATATCTTTTGAACTTCGTCTATAAAAACATAATTTTTCTTATTAGCATTTAAATTATCATTAACATAATTATACAAAGCCATATAACTATCTATGAAATTATATTTTAAATCTTCTAAATTTATACTTATTATTTGTTCTTCTTCAACTCCATTTTCTAATAGATACTCCTTATACATTTCTAATAAAGTTGATTTTCCGCATCGTCTTATACCTGTTATTACTTTTATTAATTCTTTGTCTTTAAATCTTTTTAAAACATCCAAATACTGATTCCTTTTTATCATTCTAATGCCTCCTTTGATTACAAATACATTATAATATATTTTTTAGCAAAAGTAAAGTTTTTGTATTGTGATACAAATTCTCCACATTTTTTGATATTTTTTGTATTTTGCCAGAAATTTGATTTTTCGGAATCCCATTTATTTTCTTACTTGACAGATGATTGCAATATTACTATTTTACGAACATAATAATGTTCTCTAAGGAAACAAATTTTTTATTTACAACACATTCTAGTCATTGAAAACAAGTCATATGCAAAAATACTTTATAAAATTTAAAATCCCTTATATTTAGGGATTTTTACGATTTAATAAACAAACTGTTTCAATGTGTTTAGTTCTTGGAAACATATTTAAAATATAACAATTATGTATATCGTATTTTTGCTTTATTTCAAACATATCCCTTGCTAAAGTTATAGGATTACAAGACATGTATATAATTATTTCGGGATTTATTTTTAAAATATTGTCTAATGTTTGTTTATTTAATCCACTTCTAGGAGGATCAATAATAATGGTATTAATTTCATCATTAATCTCTTTTATATTTGAAGAATCTCCTAACATGTATATATTATTTTGATTATTAATTTTAGCATTTTTTATAGCATCTTTAATAGCTTCTGGAATTATTTCAATACCATATAGTTTATCTTTATTAACTGCTATACCTAAAGTACCTACACCGCAATATAAATCAACTACATTACCTAAATTACCTTTTTTTATGATATTAAATACTTCATTTAAAATATCTAAATTTACTTGAAAAAATGAATTAATATTAACTTTAAATATATAGCCTCCAACTCGTTCATAAAAATAGTCTTCACCATATATTAATTTATTATTAACAATAATACCTATAATTTTATGATTATTCTTTAACCTATCTATATCAATATTATAATTATCTTCAGTATTAATTTTAATTAATAGTTCATCATTATAATTACTTCTTATAATTATTTCGCCATTTTTTATATTAAATAAATCTTTATTTTTAATTAATTTATTAATGGAATCTTTAGCGATTAAACAATTATCTATTTTAATAAAATCATGGGAAGAAGCATTATAATATCCCCAATTATTATTTTCTATTTTTAGTTCTATTTTATTGCGATAATTATATTCTTTTGAACTAATAAATGTAGGATTAATTTCTAAATTAGCATATTTTTTAAAGATATTTTTAACAATATTTGTTTTTATACTTTCTTCATCATTTAGATTAACATGCATGTATGAGCATCCACCACATTTATTATAATATGGGCATACTGATTTTACTCTTAAAGATGATGGCTTTAATATTTCAGAAACTTCACCTTCCAAGTAATTTGTTTTTTCTTTAGTTATTTCTACACTTACTTCTTCATTAGGTAAAGTGTTAGGTACAAATATTATTTTCCCATCTATGTTTCCTATTCCTTTACCTTCATGATCTAATGTTTTAATTATGATATTTTTCTTCATATAATCTCTTCACTTCTTTTATAGATAATTCGCGATATTCGCCACTTTTTAAGCCTTCAGTAGTTAAAAATGCATATTCTACTCTACTTAATTTATCTACTAAATAACCTAATTCTTTAAAAATATTTTTTATAATATGATTTCTTCCTTCAATAATTGTTATTTCTACAATTGAATAATCTTTTTCAATATCAGTTTTTTTAAGTTTTACTCTTGTAGGTATACATTTAATACCATCAACTATAATTCCTTCTTTTAGTTTTATTAAATCTTCTTTTTGAATAGCTCGATTTAATTTAGCAACATATTTTTTAGGAACATGATTAGATGGATGAGATAATAAATTGGTAAGTTCTCCATCATTTGTTAGTATAATTAATCCGGTAGTGTCATAATCTAATCTTCCAATTGGATATATTCTTTTATTAGTATTAATTAAATCTACTACAGTAGTTCTGTTATGTTCATCTTTAGCAGATGATATTATACCTCTTGGTTTATTTAATAAGTAGTATACATAATCTTGTTTAGTTAAATGGACGCCATCTATAACAATATCATCATTACCACTTACTTTAGTTCCTAGTTCAGTTATTTTTTCACCATTTACATAAACTTTTCCATTTAGTATTAATTCTTCTGCTTTTCTTCTAGATGCATAACCACTTGCAGCTATAACTTTTTGTAATCTTTCCATAAAATATCACATCACTTCTATAAGATTTTAACATATTTTAGATAATAAATATAGATAAAAAGCTCTTATTATTTAAGAGCCAAAGAATATTGAAACTAATATAAAAGATGCGATTATTCCACAAAAGTCGGCAAATAATCCAGCTGGTAGTGCATACCTACTTTTAGTAATTCCAATGCTTCCAAAATATAGAGCGATTACATAAAATGTTGTATCTGAACTACCTTGTATTGTACTAGCTAAGAGTCCCATAAAACTATCAGGACCATATTTATTAAATATTTCTATCATTAATACAAGAGTACTATTACCTGAAATACTCCTTAAAAAACACATTGGAATAATATCACTAGTTAAATTAAATCTATTTAAAAATGTACTTAAGAAATCAAAAGCGTCATTTATAAATCCACTTCTAACTAATATATTTACAGCAAATACCATAGCAAATAAATTAGGTAATATTTTAAAAGTAGTAATTGCTCCTTCCTTAGCACCATCTAAAAATGCATCATATATATTAATTTTCTTTTTAAAACCATATATAATAATAAATAGTACAATTAATGGTAAAGCAAATAAACTAATTTTCCCCATGTTTTCTCCTTATTAAATAGTCAATTGTAAGTCCACCAATTGTAGAACAAGTAGTAGCTAGTATACAAGTTGGAATAACCATGGTGGGATTTATACTACCAGATGCTAAGCGAAGGGAAATAATTGTCGTAGGAATGATTGTAACACCACTGGTATTAAGTACTAAAAAAGTTATCATAGCTGATGTTGCACTTTTTTTATTATTATTAAGTTCTTGTAATTTTTCCATTGCTTTAAGACCAAAAGGTGTAGCTGCTGAACCTAAACCGGCCATATTGATAGCTATATTACTAGCAATATATCCTAATGCTTCATGATCTTTTGGTATACTAGGAAATAATTTAGAAAGAATTGGTGTCATTAGATGAGCTATTTTATTAATTAAACCAGATTTTTCTGCAATTTGCATAAGCCCCATCCAAATTACTAGTAACGGCATAATATCTAAAAGTAAATTTAAAGCAGATTTTCCACTTTCTAAAATTTCAAAATTAATATCAGAGATATTACCATTTAAAAATGCATAAATAATTCCTATTAATATAAATAATCCCCATATTATATTTACCATAAGCTAGTAATCTTTCTTTTTATTCTTTCCCAAATAGTAATTTTTTCTTTTACTATTTCTTTTTTTTGAATGATATTTTGTCTATGATATTCTTTGCCATCTAATTTTATAGAAACATATCCAATAACATTAGTAGCATTATTATCATAATAGTTTACTTCTATTTCTAATCTATTTGATTCGCCACTATTTAAACTCATGTAATAGTCTTCTTCAATATATGTATTTGGATATTTTGTAGCGATAGGTCCAGCAAATAATATTTGATATGATTTTAAATTTTTAAAGTACTTTTCATATAGATCTTTATGATCATTAAAATCATTACCATCATTAAATGTTACAATAGTTAAATTAATGCCATCTTTTGAGGCATTAGTTACTAATGTTCTTCTGGCTTTTTCAGTAAATCCAGTTTTACCTCCTATTGCATATTTATACATTGATAATAATTTATTTTTATTATGCCATATATAAGTTTTTAAATTTGTTTTTACTGTTATATCTTTAGTACTGACTATTTTTCGGTATTCTTCATTTTTTATAGCATAACTCGATAATAATGCCATGTCATATACAGTTGAAATATTTTCTCCATTATTATCTTCTAAACCGCTACTATTATAAAACTTAGTATTTTTCATGTTAAGACTTTGAGCAAGACTATTCATCATAGAAGCAAAACCTTCCATTGAACCACCTGTATTAACTGCAAGAGTTGTAGCAGCATCGTTTCCGCTTCTTAACATTAAACCATATAGTAATTCTTCTTTTGTTATTTTTTCGCCAACACTTACATATATTCCACTACCAAAGCTTTTTAATACTTCATTTCCAATAGTTATTGTCTCATTAAGATTACCATTATTAATGACTACCATAGCAGTCATTATTTTAGTAATAGACGCAATTAGGGATTTTTTATGAATATTAGATCCTTCTAAAACTCTATTGTTATCACTATCTAGTACTATATATGATGATGCAGAAATTGCTTTTACATTAGTAGGTATTAAAAAAATTAAGAACAATAATATAATCTTTTTCATAATAAATAATATGAAAAAAATAGACAGTTATGTCTATTTAATTTAAATTTAAAACTATTTTTAACAATTCGGTTACTTTTTCTAAATTAAAGTATATTATTAGCATACTTATGGCTAAAAAAGGCCCAAAAGGTAACATACTTTCCTTTTTTTTAATAGTTACATATAAAGCATATGGAAAGGCAAAAAATGCACCTAGAACAATATAAAATAAACCTAAATATGTTCCTAATGACAAACCAGAAACAAATGAGAGTTTTATATCTCCTCCACCAAGGGATTCTTTTTTAAACATAAAATTACCTAAAAGCATAAGAATATACATTGCTGCAAAAACTATTATACCACTTAAAAGGCTACTTCCTACTGCACTTATACCATGATAATAATATTTAATTATTAAAATAAGTACTGAAGATATTACTAATGGACTATCTAGTATTATCATATATTTAGAATCTGATACAAATATTATTACTACTAAACTAGATAAAACAAGTCCAATAAAGAATTGTTCTGAAATACCAAATATTAAATAACTTATTAAAAATAATACTCCAGTTAAAAATTCAATTAAAGGATATATGATTGAAATAGGATTTTTACATTCTTTACACTTACCGCCTAAAAATAAATAAGAAAGTATTGGAATATTTTCATACCAAGATAATTTATGATTACATTTAGGGCAATGGCTTCCAGGTTTAACAATTGATTCATTGTTTGGAAGTCTTAATCCTACAACGTTATAAAATGATCCAAATATTAGTCCAAATATAAATATTATTAATCCCATAAACCACCTATTGAATTTGTGAGTATAAACCAAACATTGGTAAAATTACTGCCATAACAATTCCACCTACAACAACAGCAAGGAAAATAATTAATACTGGTTCTATAAATGCTTTCAAACTATTAATTATTGATTTATGTTCTGTTTGATAATATTCAGCAACTTTTGCCATCATTGAAGCAAGTTCTCCAGTTGATTCACCTGTAACTATCATATAATAAGCAACATCTGGAACAGCCCAGTGATCTTTAAATGCAGTACTAATCTTATCACCTTTAGCTATGTAATATACGGTTTTATACATTATTTCTTTATATATTTCATTATTTGTTACTTCAGATAATAGATTTATACTTTCTGTTATAAATACATTATTTTGTAATAGTGAAGAGAATGTTTTAGTAAAAATATTCATTTCTTTGTATATTATAATTTTTCCAAATAAAGGTAGTTTCATAGTAAAAACCTGTACTGACCTTTTAAAAGCTTTAATCTTAGTATATAAGATAATAAATAATATTATTAATAGAAATATAACTAAAATAATATTTAGCAAATTGGCTTTTAAAAATACGCTGGCATTTATTAAGAATAATGTAAGGCCATTTAACTGAGCACCTGTTATGTCATAAATTCCTTGGAATTTCGGAATAATATAGATAAGTATAAAACTAACAACTCCTACTGAAAATACAGAAATAATTGCTGGGTAACTCATAGCACTTATCATTGATTTACGAGTATTTTCAATATCAGTATAATATTCAGCCATATCATCTAATGTTTCTTCTAATTTACCTGTAGCTTCTGCTGTTTTTATCATACTTATTAATAGTGCTGGAAATGATTTTCCTTGCTTAGATAAAGCACTACTAAAAGCTTCACCCATTGTTAAATAATAAACTATTGAATCAAATAATCTCTTTTTATTTTTATTTTTACTCATTTGTTTACTTAATATTTGCATTGATTGAGTTAAAGGAATTCCTGCTTTTAAATATGTTGATAACTGAGTTAACCAGAATATTAAATCCTTGTTTTTAAATTTAAAAGCAGTATTCTTAGTTGGATCATACATTACATTTAATAACTTAGATGTTTCAATTTTTAATACTTTATAGCCTTCATTTTGCAAATAAATTAAAACTTCAAGTTTTGAGTAAGCAATAAATATATTAGAATACTTTTTGCCATCAGTATCTTTTACTAAATATTTAAATACTAATGGAGTTTCACTTCGAAGATTATTTTTTTGAATTTCTCTAATTAAAGCTTTAGCTTGTTCATCTTCTTTTTCTCTTTGTCTTTTTACTAAGTAAAATTCATCATATTTTTTCTTTAAATACTCTTCTATACTTAATTTTTGATTTGTTTCCTTTTCTTCATTTGCTTCTTCACTTTCTTTTTCTTCTTCTGGAATAAATTCTTCTATTTTTATTGTATTGGAAACTTTTTGCTTATTTCTATTTTTAAACAAAGTATCAAGCACTTTACTAAATATAAAGATAAATGGGAACAATAAGCCATATAATGTATAATAACAACCTAAACTTACATATTTTAGTAATACTATTAGTGGTTGAAGTGTTGTTAATAATCCTATAAAAAACCAGTTTACTGTTTTTAGAAAAAAATCTACAATGTAAAAAATCCCTAAAAAAGGTAGTCCAATTATATATGAAAAAGTTTTTTTATCTTTAGGGCTTTGATTCATAATATTTCCTTCTATTCTTATAAAACATTATATCATAAAAAATATTAATATTAAACTATTTTCAACTATTATCATATAATTTAATAAGGAGTCTAATATGAATAGTATTTTTTCAATAGCACAATTATTAACTGGTTTATCTAAAAGTTTAGGTATAGCAAATAAAATTTTACCAATTATAAATGATTATAAGCCTTTAGTTAATAATATTAAAAATATTTATAGTGTATTTAATAATGATAAATATGGTGAAAAAATAAGTAATTTAAGTGAAGATAATTATTTAAATAAAAAAGAAATTAATAATAAAAGAACTATTACACAAGATAATAGTCCTAAATTTTTTATTTAAACTTTTCTATTAGATTTAAAAACTCATTTTTTCTATTTATTAATTTATCTTCTGTTGATGCTTCAAATCTTAATGTTATATATGGTCCAGTGTTACTCGCTCTAACTAAAGCAAAACCATCATTGTAATCAACTCTTACTCCATCAATAAAATTGCAATTATAATTCTTATTTTTGGCATATTCTTTAATCTTTTCAACTACATCAAATTTAATATTATCATCAATATTTATTCTTATTTCTGGAGTACTTAAAAATTTTTGCATATCTTTAGTTAAATCTTCAGCTAATATATTTTTTTTATCTAATATTTCTGCAAATCTTAGTCCAGCATAAATACCATCATCATAGCCATAATAATCATCTTTAAAGAATAAATGTCCTGAATATTCACCACCTATTAAAGCTGGTGTATCATACATTAATGTTTCTATATAAGCAGAACCATTTTTAACCATTATTGGTTTACCACCTATTTTGTTAACTTCATTTGCTATAGCACTAGAACATTTAACATCAATTAAAACATTTTTATTTTGATTATATGGAATTATTTCTTTAGCAAAGATAGCAATTAAATAGTCAGTTGTAATGGTATTTCCTTTATTATCAACTATACCTACTCTATCACAATCTCCATCAAAAGCAATTCCAACATCTGCATTCCTTATTTTAACCATATCTTTTAACCATTTAAGGTTCTCGTCTACATTTGGATCTGGATTATGAATAGGAAAACTTCCATCACTTTCAGAATTTAAATAGTTAATATTTAAAAATATTTTTGAAAAAATATCTTTAACTACAATACTAGCTGTTCCATTGCCACAATCTATAACTACTTTTTTATTAATTTTTTTGAATTTAGAAATTATCATATTAACATATTTAGCTTTTATATCTATATGTGAAAGTGTTCCTTCGCCAGATGTTTCTTTACTTTCTTTAACATATGAATATAATTTTTGAAGTTCATCTTGTGATAAATGTAAGTAATTTTCGCCAAAAATTTTTAAGCCATTGTCAGTTGCTTTATTATGTGATGCAGTTATCATAATACCATATGGAACTTCACTAATTATGGAAGCATAGTTAAACATTGGAGTTGTTACTAATCCAATATCAATTACATTAATACCTGATGTAATTAACGATTCTATAAGACTTTCATTTAATTCTTCACTACTTAATCTATTATCATGCCCTATCATGCAAGTATCAATACTAATTTGTTTTAAATAATAAGCAAAAGCTTTACCTATTCGTTTAACTACATCAGAATTTATATCTGTAGGATATTCTCCTCGTATATCATTTTCTCTTAAAATATTAAAATTCATTTGCACCTCTTTTTATTCTAATAATTATTATTCTTCTATAAATAAATCTTTAGTATTTTCCATATTTTTAGGAATTGCGATGTCCATATATTTAAGTAAAGTTGGAGCAACCATAGTTAAATCACCATTTGGTTTTAACTCAATACTTTTATCTGTAATTATAAATGGAACTTCAGCTAAACTATGAGTAGTTATTATTTCACCTGTTTCTGATAACATTTCATCACAATTACCATGATCAGCTAAGATAAATACTTTATAGAAATTATCTTCTGCTGAATGTACTACATCTTCTAATAATTTATCTAGGCCTTTTAAACTTTCAATAGTTGCATCTAAATTACCAGTATGACCTAACATATCTGGATTAGCATAATTAACTAAAATAAAGTCATAATCTTTTTCTAATGCTTCTTTTACTTTTACTGTAACGTCTCTAGCACTCATTAATGGTGTTTGATCATATGTAGCTACTTTAGGACTTGGAACTAAGTAATTATCTTGTCCTTCAAATTCTTTAGATAGTTCTGAATTAAAAAAGTATGTTACATGTGAATATTTTTCGGTTTCAGCAATTCTAGCTTGAGTTAATTTTAGGTCTGAAAAATATTTACCAATTGGATATAAATTATCATGACTAAATTCAAAGAATGATTTTACATATGGTACATCTTCTTGTTTAAACATGGAATAAACCTTAAAATTATTTGGCCTTGTCACTCTAAAATCATAAAATTTAGGATGAGTTAAACTATTTAAAATTTGTCTTGCTCTATCTGGTCTAAAGTTTAACCATAGTAAGCAGTCATTTTCTTTAAATACAGCATCTTCATTTAATAATAATGGAGGTAAAAATTCATCAGTGATATTTTTATCATAACAGCTTTTTATGGCATTAGCATAATTCTTTACTTTAAAACCTTTTCCTTCAGTTATAAGATCACAATAACTTTTAGTTCTTTCCCATTTATTATCACGGTCCATTGCATAGAATCTTCCAGCAATAGTGCCTAAATATCCAATTCCTTCTTCTGTTAATATTTTATTTATTTCATCTAAATATTTAATACTTGATTTACGGAATGTATCTCTTCCATCTGTAATAGCATGAAAGACTATTTTTTTAATTCCTTGTTCTTTAAGTAATGGTATTATTTTTTTCATATAATCAATATGGCTATGAACTCCACCATCTGAGGTTAATCCCATTAAATGAAGAGTACTCCCATACATATTAACATGATTTACCATATCTTGAAATTCAACATTATCAAGGATAGTTTTTTGGTCTACTGCTTCAGAAATAATAGTTATTTTTTGCTTAACTGTATGGCCAAGTCCGATAACTTGATGACAAACTTCACTATTACCAAATTGACCATCAGGAAGACCTACATAATGTTCAGAAGCTTTTAATAATGAATGAGGATAATTCTCCCATAAAGATTTAAAAAATTCCATATTAGCTAGTTTTACGGCATTGCCTTTTTCTTCTTCACGCATACCAAAGCCATCTAAAATTATCATTAATATTTTTTTCATTTAATCACCTTCATTTGTATTATTTTCTTCATATTCTACTTTTTCACAATTGCCTATATCATTAGCATTATCTTTAAATTCAGAAACTAATTCTAATTTAGTAGTATCAAAACTAATTTTAACATATCCTGTTAATTCAGCACCTGTTACTGGATTTATTAATTGTCCATTATTAGCTTGAAATATATTGTTATTCTTCATATATTCGATTGAATAATATTTACAACAATCATTATTACTACATGTATTATTTGATTCTTTTATTTGATCTATATAATTTAAGTTGGCGTAATTTAACATAGTAGTAGTAACCATAGTTTTAATATTATTTAAATTGCTTTCTTTTACAGAAGAAGATGCCTTAATGTAAGATGGTATAGCAATTAAAGCAAGTAAGCCTAAAATAACAATTACTGCAAGTACTTCAACTAATGTAAAACCTTTTTTCATAACACCACCTACTATTATATTATCATATTTTGAGTTAAAAATATATAGCAATAAATAGCAAAAAAAGAACGCTAATATGCGTTCAATTATTTGATTATTATCACAAGTGTTAAATCTTTATAAATTATTCATTCATAATTCTAACTTTAATTGTTGATACTTTTGGTATTACAGATACTCTTATATCAGATGTAGATACTTTAACTTCTACTTCATGAGTTCCAGTTGTGTATCCACTTAAATCTACTGTCGCAATAATGTCTTTTGCTTCTAGTTTTTCTAATGCACTTGAAGCTCCTTTAGCTATAACAGTAATATTTTGATCTTCTAGAGATGCAGCACTGGCTTTTAATTTATCTCCTAAGTTAATGGGTTTTACTGATATACCAGAAATTTCTTTACTTGCTTCTGTTTCAAGTTTTACATCTACTGTAACATTCTTTTCTGACATATATTTAACACCAGCAGGTTTAGTTAATGTTACATTATATGATTTATCTGCATTTAGATTATCAACATTAATTTTTGCTTCAATATAAGTTAATTCTTTTATTAGCTCTTCATCACCATAAACAGTTACTTTTTGAACAGAACTATTAACACTACTTAGTGCATAACCAGTTGTTAGGGTTCCATCTGTTACAACTTTAATTGGTAACTCTGCACTGTATGAATCAACTGTAATAGAAGCGCTTATTTTTGCTGGTACTATTTCAACATTTTCTATAATGCTTCCATCATTAGCATAAGCAACTAATAAAATGGAATCTACTGTTGTGGTACCTTTATCTGTTAAATTAGCAGCTTTTAAATCAATTAAGGCTTTAACTTTAGCAATTTTGTCTAATGTTTCACTTGATCCTTTAACAATAACTTCATTACGATCTAATTCTACATTTTTAATACTTAATTTATTATCTAACTTATCTTCATTTAATAAATCATAAGTTAAACTTTTACTTCCACTTACTTTTTCACTTATTTTAATACTAATGGTACTTGGATCTAATTTATAATTTACAGTTTCAATATTATGATTATATTTTAATTTAACTTTGTAAGTACCTGTATTATAACCACTTAAATCTAAAACTACTTCATGTTCTCCTAATTGTTTTGCTAAATATAAGTCACTTTTACGACCAATTAAGGTTATATCGACAGTTTTAGGAATTCCATCTACTACAAATGCTTCTTCATTATATATTACTTTAACAGGTTGATCTGATAATATTTCAGCTTCTTCATTTAATATTGATATACTTTTACTATCTATTAACATAAATAATGCTATTGCACAAAATAGTGATACATATATTAAAACATTGGGTCTATTTAATATTTTCTCAATTTTACCACTATTATTACGTAATAATTCATTTAAACGATATATTAATCTACTAATTGGTACAATAATAAACTTATCAATTATACTATATATACCAAGAAAAAATTTACCAATTGCTTTTAATATTTTACTCATCAATGTCACCTTCTTCTGAATCTGCATCGTAGAATACTTCCATTTTTGGTTTTAATTCATCTAAAAGCATTAATTTAAACTCTTCTAATGTTAAATTATAATTAATCGCACCATCTACGGCAATACTAATTCTACCAGTTTCTTCTGATACAATTAATGCAATAGCATCACTTTCTTCAGCTACACCTAATGCTGCACGATGTCTTGTTCCTAATTTTTTATTAACATTTGGATTCATACTTGTTTTAAATACAGCACCAGCACAAGTTAATCTATCTCCTTGAATAATTACACCACCATCATGTAGCGGATTATTTGGGAAAAATATTGCTTCTAATAATGGAGCTGATATATCAGAATATATTTTAGTTGCTGGTTCAATATATTCTTGTAGTGATATATTTCTTTCAATAACAATTAATGCTCCTATACGATTTCTTTTTAAATATTCAATAGCACCAGTAATTTCAAATACTACTCTTTCTCTTTCATCAACTGTTAATACTTTATGACGTCCTAGTAATTGACTACGTCCAATACTTTCTAATATAGTTCTAATTTCTGGTTGAAAAATAATTATTAGAGCAAGTGGTCCCCAAGAAATAACATATTCTAAAAGTACGCCAATTGTATATAAGTTTAAAAGATTGCTTAATATTTTTATAACTAAAAGTATAGCAACTCCTTTAAAAATAAGAACTAATTTTACATTATTTTTTAAATTTTTCAATAAATAATAAAACATAAACCAAACGATACTAATATCGATAATTTTGGTTACAATATCCCATAATGACGAAATTGTCATTTTAATCACCTTCCTTACGGTATTGATATTATATCAAATTATTATATAAATTTCTATAGTTCATACAAAGAAAAAAGGATAAGTTAATTACCCATATTCATATTTATTTGATTTTCATCTTCTGTAATTGGAGCAGATGTAACATTTTCTGTAAAACTTTGCTCTGGTGTTTGTTCTTCTTTTATCATATTAATATCAACTTCATCATTTGGTTGAGTAAGCAAATCAGCCTCTTTATTTTTCTTGTTTTTAGCAGAATCTACAACGTAACCAATTAATGCAAATATTAAGAATGCAGCAATTATTACTATGATAACATAATTTTTAACAATAAAATCCATATATCCTCCTTATAAAATTATATTATTTACTCAATAGTTAATGTCTGGTTTAATGGTTGAATTTGAATAAATGTATTTCCATCATTAACTACTATTTCTTCACCATTTTTATATTTATATTTAGTTTGACTACTTCTTGTTTTCTTTTCCCAAGTAATTGGAACAGCATATCCATTTGAAATATAGTATCCTTCACCAGAGCCAAGATTATCTATGTCTTGTCTTCCTTTATTATCTCCTAAACTAGTATTTTTTACTTGATATGTAATAATATTTTTAAAAGTATATTGTTTACCTGTTACATAATCTTTGTGTTCTTTTCCATTGACTAATCTTTTGTATACTTTATTTTCTTCATCATATTCATAACCAGTTTTTTCGTAACCAGAATATTTAATTAAAATATTTTTAGCTTCTTTTGCTTCTTCTTTTGTACTTAAATCTATTTCATCAATTGAATAATTTAGTAATAAGTCATTATTTCTTTCAGTTCTTTTAGATCCAAGACCATTATTAAGTTTTTCAATACTAGTAAATAATGTATGCTCAGTTGATACTCTTTTGCCACTAGAATTAGTTAAAGTTTTATCTCTCCATCCAGTTTTAGAATTATCTACTACTATACGATTTATACCTAGAGTTGAAAAGTCAGATAAAGCTTTTGGACTTTGACCATGATGAACATAGATAGCATCATTTTCTAAAGCATAATCTAAAAAGTAATGTCTACTACTTCTTATTGAGCCTATTCTTTCTGTATTTTGATCTAAGAATAAAGCCATATATCTAGTGAGTCCACCTTCTACTATAATTTCATAAATTATATATGCATCTTGTAATCCACTTTGGAGTGGTCTTGCTACATCTGCATTATTTATCATAATAGCATATGGTCTTGATTTTGTTTCAGGATTTAATATTTTTAATTTTTTAGTTGTTGTAGTTGTGGTAGTACTTGTTACATCTGGCGTATTATTATCACTTAACTTCTCACTTTTATTTTTAAAGACTGTAATATATAGTGCGCCACCAATTAAGCTTAATACTACTAAAATGATTATTATTAATGCAACTTTTTTATTTTTCATATTATCACCTACTTTTATATAATAACATATTTTAATCATTTTTTAAATTATAATTGAAATAAATTGTAATAAATCATGGTTTTTGATATACTGAATAAGAGGTGTTTTGTATGGGCATTTTAAAAGAATTATTTAGTCAAATTGGAGAAATGATTGATGGTTTGTTAAGTAAAATTACAGATAATCCTATTATAAAAAAATTAATTGTAGTTGTGGGTTTGTTTTTTATTTTTATTATAATAATAGCATTGCTTTCAAGTTGTTCTCATAAAAGATATTCTTATGAAGCTTTTGAAAAACAAATGGTAGTTATGGCTAAAAAGAAATATCAAGATAGTGATAGTTTACCAAAAGATGATAAAGGTGTGTTAGAAGTATCTTTGCAAACATTTGTAGATAGTGGTTATATTAAAGATGTTCAATCTATTATTCAGAATAATTCAGCATGTACTGGTAAAGTTAAAATTATAAATAATTATGGTAATTATTTATATATTCCTTATTTAGATTGTGGTGATAAATATACTACTAAAACATTATATGATTCTATAGTTTCTGAAGATAATTTGACAGTTAATGGTAATGGTTTATATCATGTTGGAGATGAATATATTTTTAAAGGTGATTCATTAAATAATTATGTTATATTAAATGGTATTAAATACGTTATATTAAAGGTTAATAGTGATGGTACATTAAGAGTTTTAGATACAACTAGAAGAACAATGGTTAAATGGGATGATCGTTTTAATGTAGATAAAAATACTAATTATGGAATAAATAATTATATTTATAATGGTATTAATAGTCGTATTAAAGATTATGTAGAAGATTTATATAATAATAATGATATAATAAATAATAGTATGAAACCTTATTATGCAACAACTGAAGTATGTATGGGTAAAAGAAGTGTTAATGATAATATATTTGATTTATCAATAGAATGTTCACAAACAGCAGATAAATATCCATTTACATTAATAAGTGCTAGTGAATATTATTTAGCAACACTTGATAATAATTGTAAAAGTATTGATGATAATTCTTGTAATAATTATAATTATTTAAGTCAAATAGGATCTACTTGGACTATAACAGCAGATAAAGATACTAGCTATAAAGTTTGGAAATTAAATAATGGTGTTTACTTATCTAATGCATCTAATCCATCTTATGTTAAAGTAGTTACAACTCTAAATGGTGAATTAGCTATTGAATCTGGTGATGGTTCTAGTGAAAAACCTTATATTATTAAAACTTTTGAAAATGGTAAAAGAAATACAGCTAAAAAATAAAGCTGTATTTTTTTATGAAAATTAAAAAACTGCATATAGCAGTTTTTACTAAGCTTCATATTCCCAAATTACACGATAAACAATACCATAAGAACAATTATTATTAATTGAAGTATTACATGTATTTTTTACTGAGGCATTCCAGTTAACAATGAATTCATTATTTGATTTAATTAATTCAACATTATCTACTAGACCAAAATTTGAAATGCTAACATTATTAGAAATAAATGATTCATCGTATTTATATGTTTTATTCTTAGAATCAAAATAGTTTGTTATATCGTTATTATTAAGGATATTTCTAATATAAGAAATAGATTTTATTCTAACATTATTCTTTCCTTCAAGATTTGCAGGTTTTTTAAGTTCAGTTTTAGTATTTACTATTGAACTATTTTTATTTGCAAGTGCTACACTGTAAACTGTTTGATTAAATGTTTCAACTTTATTAGTATTTGTAATATTTACTCCTACTAAATTATTTGGTATCCATTTAGCTATTAAAATTATATTTTCTTTAACAGGTGTATTAAAATTATACTCTTTTCCATTTAAATACCAACCATTAAATGTATATCCATTCTTTGTAGGATTTCCAGGTTTACTAGCATTCTTACCTTCTACAATAAATTGAGCAGATACTTTTGAGCCACCATTTTCGTTGAAGATTACTGCGTATTTTTTTACTCTTGTTGTAGTAGTAGTTGTTGTTTTCTTAGTTGTTTTGTTTGTTTTTGAACTTGAATTACTACTTTTTGAACTATTATCAGAAGACTTTTTAGTTGTTTTTGTTTTGGTTGTTGTAGTTGTGGTGGTTTTAGTTGTTGTTTTAACTTCACAGCTATCAAAACATCCTAAATAGATATATGATGTTTCTTCTTCTTCTCCACATACTAGATGTACTTCTAGTTCATAGCCTATATTCTTTTTATATGATTTTATATAACTATTATCTTCGTTACAAACTTTTTTGTCTGCACCTTTTAGTGTTTTAATTTTTTTGCTATTAATTAATTGTCTTAAAGTTATTTTTGATTCTTCATTATCTTTAGGTAAGTTTTCTTTATTAAAATAATTGCTACCTACTTCTTTAATGCTGCTAAAATTATCATTAAAGGCTTTAGTATGACCATTACTTTCTTTTTTACTTCCGAATGGTAATAATTTTAATACTAGAAATAGAACTAATAATATTATAATTAATTTTAGCAAAAATCCTTTCCAATTAAATCTTACTTTACTTTCTTCATACATAATATTTTCCCCCTTAAATAAGTTGTGAATTATGATAGCACTATTTATTATAAAAATCAAGTATTTTTAGGCAAAGATAGTGTAAAATAATTTGGGGAAGACATAAAAAAAGAAAACCATAAATGTTATAATAAGTTTGAAAATAACATAACAAAGGA
>CACZRB010000080.1 GCA_902783555.1 uncultured Erysipelotrichaceae bacterium | reverse complement strand
TGGTGCATCACAAAATGATAATCAAAAAGCAAGATTTAAAGGTAAAATAATAGTAGAAAAAGTCTTAGATGATGAATTAATAACAGTGACATTTAATCCAGAAGGTGGAGAACTTAATACTACCACTAAAAAAGTGCTAGCAACTGGTACATATGGGACATTACCAATACCAACAAAAGAAGGATATGAATTCTTAGGTTGGAATGGTAAAAATATGTTTAATGAACATGAACTTTTAAGCGTTATAAATGGTGTAAAATATGAAAATGGTTATTATTATTTCAGATGTTCTGATGCTTGGAGAAAATATGGAAATGGTAGCAATAAAATTCCTATAAATGACTATAAAGAGAATACACAATATACTTTTTCATTTACTGGTTATGGTAATTTATCTAGTAATACACTAATAATTACATTGCGTTATAATAATGTAACAGAAGCTGATTATAGATATTTAAGTACAAATATTCCCAAAAGAAATATTTATACTTCTTTAAAAGATAATAGCTTGTCAAAAATAACATTTGGTTACGTTACTGGTTATGCACATATGTCTAAAGTACAACTTGAAGAAGGTGCTGTTGCCACTAAATGGGAACCATACTACATTACTAATAATTTAAATATCGTTCAAAATAAAGATCATACTTTAAAAGCTATTTGGAAAGAACTATAATTTAAATCAATTATCATATATTGGTAATTGATTTTCTTATTTATTTTGTAAAAAAATGCTGAAATAGATGAAATAAATTAATAATTTTGATATAATGAAAGCTAGGAGAAAAATATGAAAAAGATTTTAATATTTATAGTGTTTATTCTCACATTATCAGGATGTACTAATCTAAAAAAAGCAGATATTAATACTATAATTAAAGATATAACTGAAAGCAAAATAAAATTATCTAATGAATATCGTACTGGATATAAATATTATTTACCATCAAATTTAGGTGTTATTAAAAGCACTAAAATGAATGAAATTATTTCTACTGGCAAAGAAAAATATTATTTATATGTTGATTTGGTTGGCTACTATTATAATAATAATATTTCCTATGAAAAAAGTAGTAATGCCTATTTTACCAAAGAATTTACATATGGTGATAAGAGTGGTTTTATTGAAATAAGTGTCAAGAATAACAAATATTTAATTGAAATAATATATAATTATGCTAAAATAGAAGTGATAGTAGATAAAGACAATATTAATGAAGCAGTTGCTAATAGTTTAATAGTTCTATCTTCTATTGATTATAATAAAGAAATAATAGAAAATATGATGGGTGAGGATATACTAAATTATAGTGAAGAAAAGTTTAATATCTTTGAAGAGACAAAAGTTAAAGATAGTAATTTCTTAGAGTATGTTCAAGAGTATGATACATATAAATCTGAAATCCCAGATTATGATTTAATAAATTAAGGAGTGATATACTGATGGGAGTATTTTCAAAATTAAAAGATGTATTATTTGATGTAGAAGAAGAAGAAATACCAGTTATTAAAAGAGATGATAAAAAGGCCGTTACTAGGGAAGAAAATCCAATCAAAGAAGTTAAGATGCCAAAAGATGATATAATTGATGACTTTGAACCTCTAAAAGAAGAGAAAGAAGAAATTGAAGAAATACCAATTCCAAAAAGAGAGTTTAATTTTCCATTAGATGATTTTGAGGAAGAAATACCAACTAGAAGTAATAGAAATTTCTTTGATGAAGAATTTACATCACGCACATCTGTTAGAGAACCACGTAAAGAAGAATCAATCAAAAGAAAAGAAGAATATGAATATGATTATTCTAGATTAGATATTAAAAATGTAAAAAAAGAAGAAGTTAAAAGTTTCAAACCATCTCCAGTAATATCTCCTGTATATGGTATCTTAGATACTAATTATACTAAGGATGATGTAATTGTAAAAAATGATGGTTCTAAAAGAAAGACTAATGAATCACCTAATTTAGATGAAGTAAGAAAAAAAGCCTATGGTAAAAAAAGTGAAAAAATTACAGAAGAGCCACTTAAAACATTAGATGAAATATTAATAGACAGTGATGAAGAAGAAAAACCAAAACCTAAAATGAAAGAGCCTGAAATAATTGATGACCCAATTTTAGATGATAATACAGCAATTGGAGTATATGATGATGAACTTCCAGATGAACCATACGCAGATGAAGATATCGAATTAAATAAGCCTGAAACCAAAGAAGATGAACTAGAATCAGATCTATTTAATCTAATTGATTCAATGTATGAAGAAAAGAATGAAAGAGAGGAAGAAGAATGATAGAAGCATTAAATACTATATTACCAATATTCATATATATACTATTAATAGCATTATTAATTGTAGGAATTATTTTAGGAATTAAGCTTATAATAACAATAGATAAAGTAAATGTTATAGTAGATGACGTTACAGAAAAAGTAAATTCCTTAAATAATATATTTAAAGTTATCAATGGAATATCTGATAAGTTTAGTTTTCTTAGTTCAAAAGTAACAGATACAGTTATTTCATTAATAAGTAAAATAGGAAATAAAAAATATAGAGAGGATGAGGATGATTATGAGTAAGAAAGGGACTGGATTATTAGCTGGATTAGTTGTAGGTGCAGGATTAGGCGTATTATTTGCTCCTAAAAAAGGATCTGAATTAAGAGAAGATTTAGCTAAAAAGTGTGAAGAACTTTGGAATAAAGCTAAACAAATTGATGTTGATGATGTAAAAAAAGACATTGAAAAAAGAATCAAAAAACTTCAAAAAGAACTAAAAGATCTTGATAAAGAAAAAGCCCTAAAACTTGCAAAGAAAAAAGGCGAAGAAATCCAAAAACAAGCAGAAGAATTATATGCTCTTGCTAAAGAAAAAGGAACTCCAGTTTTAGAAAAAGCTGCAAGTGATGTAAGAACTAAAACTATTGAAGTTTTAAATGATACAGTTGCTAAACTAGAAAAAGCTGAAAAAGATTCTAAAAAGAAAAACGCTTAAATTGCATATATAATATGCAATTTTTATTTTATTTAATAAATAGTAATGTTATAATTATATTATAAAATACAAGGAGGTTTTTATGAGAAAATTTGAAAAAATTAGTTATGAACAATTTAAAAAGGATATTTGTGATAATGAGGAATTATATAATAGTTTTGAATTACCAAAAAGAAAGACCAAATATTCAGCAGGATATGATTTTGCATCTTTAATTGAAAAAAATTTAACACCTGGGGAAAGTATCCTAATACCAACGGGAGTAAAATGTTCATTAAATGATAATGATGTTTTATTATTAGTTGTACGTAGTAGTTTAGGATTTAAACATAATATTAGATTAGTAAATCAAGTAGGAGTAATAGACGCTGATTATTATAATAATGATAGTAATGAAGGACACATTTTAATTAAACTAAAAAATGAAGGAGATCATGATTATAAGATTGAAATAGGTAGTACAGTAGCTCAAGGCCTAATTGTAAATTATAATACAGTAGATGACGAAGAAGAGATAAATACTAATCGTACAGGTGGAATTGGCTCAACTGGAACAAAATAAAAAGAAAAAAGGGTGATATTATGGATTTTATTATTGATGGCCATACTTTAAAAATGTTATTCAAATTTAATATTGGAGAAAAAGAGTATATTACTTATTTAGATGAAAATGATGAAATAAGCGCTTCAATATTAATTAATGAGGGAGAAAAAACTCGCCTAGAAGCTATAACAGATGATAAAGAATGGGATTTAGTAGAAAAAGAAATAGATAAGAGGCTAAATTAATGTGACAACTATTCTTTTTAAATATAAAGATAATAATTTAACTGCTATTGTGTCAAATGATGAAAAGCAGCATATTATAAATGGTCAAAATATAGATTATTTATTAAAGATGATTGCTAATGATGAAATTAAAAAGATAGAGATTAAAAATAATCATGTTTTAGTTTATTATTCTAAAGATCAAGTTATAATTGAAGATTTTAAAAGTTTTTTAAGTGATCAAAAGAATTTTATATATATTAATAGTATTTCTAAATATCAAATGATTCAAAAAGAGATAAATAAATTGAAAGCTAAAGAAATACTAGCTAAGAAAAAAAGAAATAGTGCTTCTTCATATAAAAAGGAAAAAATAATTCATTTTATAAGAAGAACATCAATTACTGGTATCGCTTTAACATCTCTAATTGCAGCAGCTACATTACCAGTATCATATAGTTTTATTGAAAAAATTAATAATTCAAATATTGAAAATGATATGTATGTGCCTCCAACTAATGAAATAGCAGAAAAACTAGATAATGAAAAAATTATAAGTATTAATTTTACAGGAAGCATCAATAATAAGAGCAATCTATATGTAAAAGAAAACTATATTGAATCGATTGAAAAGTATGCTAAAAGATATGGGGTAGATTCTGAAATTGTTAAAGCTATACTAGCAAATAACATAGATACTAATTCTCTGTATATTGATGAAAACTATGGCGCTATTAAAAACGAATATGAAAGTTATATAGATAATAGTATAGTTGCATATAATTATGAAAAAAATGAATATGAATTATATCCAATTAATAAAGAAACATTAATAGATAAAGATAAATATATTAAAACAACTTGTATGTTATTAGAATCTAAATTAAGATTATGCAATTACAATATTGTAGCAGCAATTCAATGTATGAATGAAGATGAAAATGATTTTAAAGAGAAGATAATATCTTATGGTAAATGGAAGTATTCGGATGATGACACTATTCCAAAAACAAATGAAAACTATTTTAAATTAGTAGTCGATGATTTAAATGACTTAAGATGGTTAGATATCTTTGCAAATGATGATGGAAAAATATATGCTATTAATGTTTTAGAACATATTTCAGAAGGAGCAAGCATAAAAGTAAAACAAACAAATAATGAAATTACAAATTTTAAAATAAAGCATAATTATACTAATTTAGAACTAAATTAAGGAGGTGGAAAATGGGAACATTTAGATTAAAGTATACAGATGATAAAAAAGAAATATTTGCATCTGAAGATGGAACAAATAAAATATATAAAAATATTTACATGGATTACTTAATTTCTATGATAGTTAAAGAGCAAATATTAGATGCTAAATTAAAAAACAATAATCTTTATTTAAAATATTCCACTGATATAGTAGTTTTATATAATTTTGATTATTATGTAGGTGATGATAAATATTTAGATTTTAAAAAAGCAATTAAAGATTATAATGATAAACAAATTGCTAAAAATAACGATAATGTTAAAAAGAACAAAAATAAAATTAAAAGAGCTTCATCTATAAAAAGTAAAACACTAATTAGTACTTTAATAGTTTCCTTTTCCTTACTGGCTTTTTCTAATTATAAAGAATATAGTACTAAAGATAATAATTTACTATCAAATTTAAATATAAAAGAATTTGTTGAATATACGAAAAATAGTGTTAATAATGCGATAGAATATATAAAATCTGATATTGAATCTAAAGAAGAAATGGTAGCTGAAACACCATCACCTGATATAGAACCTGAAACTATATATCAAAATATTGAATTAAATTATAAACGAAATTATTACTTAACTAATATGCAAGAAGCTGAAAAATATCGTCAATTAGCTGAAAAATATGGTTCAAAATATGGGATTGATTCCAATTTAATAATTGCTGTAATGGCTAATAATGGTGGAAAACACTTAAAAGATATTACACCTAATAAAAGAGTAGGAATTATGCAAACTGCAATGAGTAGAGCAATAGATGGTTATTACAATTACTATAATTTTAATACTAAAACATATGAAAATCGCAAATTTACCGAAGAAGAATTATTAACAATAGAGGGGAATATAGAAGCATGGTGTATTGCTTTTCAATTAGATTTATTTCAAAATGAAAATAATATAATTGCAGCCCTTGAAATGAATAACGCATTAGATAAAATGAATGGTTTCTTTAATATTGCATTTTATGAAGAAGAAAAATATAAGACATTAGAAAATTCAAAAGAAGATAATATAAGCTTAGAAGAAGCTTCAGATGAAATTACTTTTTATCGTAAACTTGCTTTAAATGATTATAGTGATTTTGGTTACTTAGAATCATTTAAAGATGAAAATGGTGATAATTACTCATATAATGTTTTATCTTATTTACCTGTTAACTCCAAACTTATTATGAAAACACCAACCGAAAATATAATATTTGATATTAATAATATATATAATAAAGATTTATCATTAAATAATAAAATTTAAGAAATCAATTATTTCTTGAATTTTAAAAATACATATAGTATTATTATATTGTAAATATAAGAAGATAATGCCTCTTTGTGTAAATTGACAAAATATTTACGCGGGGGGGTATTTTTAATACTTATAAATTATCTTTTAGGAAAGAGGATGTAAATTGAAAGAAAACAAAAAGGAATATTAATAGTAAGTGCTGTAGCTTTAGTACTTATGGCAATTGGTATAACATATGCATATTTTACAGCAGATATTACAGGAAAAGAGACTGCTTCTACTGTCGTAGTAACAGGAGGAATAATGCAAATAGAGTATTCAGAGAACTCTAATGTCATACTTATGGAAAATATATATCCAAGGACAGATGCCTGGGTTACTAAGACAATAACTATAACTGGAACAAATACTACAGATTTACAAATGAAATATGATTTAGGATTAAATGTCATAAATAATACCTTTGGTCATTATCTAAGTTATGATTTAACTCTACTTGAGGGAGATAATGGAACGCCAATAGCAAATGTAACAAATAAAGCACTAGTTGGAACTGGATATAAAAGATTTGGAATAGGTGTATTTAATAATGCAAACTCTGAAGTACATAAATATGAATTAAAAATATATTTTAAAGATAATGGTAAAGCTCAAAATGATGCTCAAGAAGCTACATTTAATGCTAAAGTAATAATAGATGAATCAGGAATAAATGATCCAAATGAAGAAATAACAATGTTCTTAACAGGAGAAGAAGTAAATATTAAAATGAAGAATTTGGCAAACAAGGCTAATAATGATGAAACTGTAGTAAGTGCTG
>CACZRB010000079.1 GCA_902783555.1 uncultured Erysipelotrichaceae bacterium | reverse complement strand
TTTATCTATAATAGGATTATTATTAGTAAGTTTAGCTATTAGTTATGCTTATTTTAGTGCTAAAATAACTAATAATGAAAGTGAAAGCACTGTTGTAGGTACTGCTGCTTATTTAGAACTTACTTTTATAGATGGATCTCCAGAAATAAATGGTTCTAATATAATTCCTGGCTGGAGTGCATCTAAAACTTTTAAAGTACAAAATACAGGAGAAAAGATTGCTTATTATAAATTAAGAATATTAAATATATCTAATCCTTTTGTTGATGGTGGATTATCATACCAAATAACAAGTAATAATGGTGGTGAAAATATCTCTAAAAGACTAGTATTAGCAAGCACTAGAGATATAAGTCTTCCAATTGAAATAGGAGTGGGAGAAGAACATAACTATACTATAACAACTTATTATAATAATCTAGATATTGATCAGTCATCTGATTTAGGGGAATCGTTTAGCTATACAATTGGAATTGAAAGTGTTAAAGAGTTAATTGGGAACCCACTTTATTGGGATAATCCTGGGGAAAATACTTTACTTGGAGCTATTAAACAAAACTATCCAAAAGCTGAAGCACCAGAAACAATTCCGGCTGAGCAATATAGTTTAACCGCATCAAATAATGGTACAACTCATATTATAAATGTACCAAGTGATTATATTGATTATTATTATACATATGGTACTGGAGTAGTTAGAAACGCTAATGGAAAATTTAATTTAACCGGGGTAAATACTTGCAAGTTTAGTGATGAAAGTTGTAGAAAAACATTGATAGGCAAATATATTGTAAGTAGTGCCTGGTATTCATATAGTGATTTTTCAAATATTACTGATACTCCTAAAACTACTACTAATCTTATGCATATCACTAAGATATCAAATATAAGCTATGATTCCGCTGGTAACTCGAAAATATACTGTGATGTTTCTAATTCGCTTTTTTATGACGAAATGGCAATTTCTGCAACTCCAGATGATTATGGAACAAGTTATTATTTTAGAGGAAATCCAAATAACAATTATGTTGTATTTGCAAATAAATGCTGGAGGATAGTAAGAGTAGATGGCAATGGCAATATTAAATTATGGTTATGGAATAATGAAAATAGTTGTTTGAATAATGCAGTTGAGCAAAGTGTATTTAATACTTCAGATAAACACAATGCATATATTGGTTTTATGTATGGCAATATAGAATCTAATGAGTTTAGTAATGCAAGTCAAACAGGAGTTCATGATAATATTCATGATAGTACAATACTAACCAATTTAAAATCCTGGTATGATAATACATTCAATACAGCAAATACTTCAAATTATACAAATTTACTTGCAGATACTATATGGTGTGGTGATAAAAAATTAGTAAGTGGAAATGGTATAAACAATGTGTCAAGATACGGTTTTGATGGAAGAACTACAAATCCAAGTTTAATTTGTCAAGATGCAGTAATTAATGATATAAATAATTTATCAAGATATACAGCTTATGCTAAAACAGACAATAATAATACTAAAGGTAATGGTAAACTAAATGGCTATAAAATAGGATTAATAACTGCTGATGAATTATTATTTGCTGGAATAGTTGCTGGTCATAGTAATTCCGATGATAGGTTTTCATATGTAACAATGGTTCCTAAATGGTATTATACTATGTCAATGGTTGGAACAGATTCAGGTGGTAAAGCATTTGCATTTATTATGATGAGTAATGGGCACCTTACTAGTCATAATGGCTATCTAATAACTGGAAAGGCTGATATGCGTCCTGCAGTTTCGCTTATTCCATCAGTAACTTTAACTAGTACACCTAATCAAGACGGAACTAAAGAGCATCCATATGAAATTGAAGTATAAGACAAGATTTAGATAAGTAAAGTGGAGTGGAACTGATAGAAAAAATTATGCAAGAAATTAACTTGACATTTTTGGGGGTACTATTATTCAATAAAGTAGAAAGTAGAAGGAGAATTATTAACTAATGGAAAGTAAACAAAGAGGAATATTAATTGTAAGTTTAGTGGCACTTTTGTTATTAGCTGTAGGTATAACCTATGCTTATTTTACAGCCAGTATAGAAGGAAGAGAAACAGCATCAACAGTAGTGGTAACTGGTGGCATAATGCAAATAGAGTATTCAGAAAACTCTAATGTTATACTTATGGAAAATATATATCCAAGGACAGATGCCTGGGTAACTAAAACTATAACAATAACCGGAACCAATACAACAGATTTACAAATGAAATATGATTTAGGATTAAATGTTATTAATAATACCTTTAGTCATTATCTAAGTTACGATTTAACACTTTTAGAAGGAGATAATGGAACACCAATATCTAATGCAACTAATAAAGCAATAGTAGGAACAGGATATAAAAGATTTGGCATAGGTGTATTTAATAATGCCAATGCTGCAGTACATAAATATGAATTAAAAATCTATTTAAAAGATAATAATGTAAATCAAAATGAAGTACAAAACGGAGTATTTAATGCTAAAGTGGTAATCGAAGAAGCTGGCATAAAAGATCCAACTGAAGAAATAGCTATGTTCTTACCTGGCGCAGAAGTAAATATTAAGATGAAACAACTAGCTGGTGATGATACAGCAACCAATGGAGCAAAAACTGAAAATACTACCGTAACTGGAATACAAAGAAGTAGTATTTTAAAAGAAGGATTAACAGCAGAAAATATCGTATCAACTGAAACTTCAGAGTATCCAATCTATATGTGGTATGAAGATGGAGTAATATATTATTATACTATGGCAGATAAACCATATTTAAATAGTGATGCATCAAATATGTTTAGATATTTTTCAAATTTAAATAATATATCTGCTTTATCAGAAATGAATACCTCAAATGTAACATCATTGCAAGGTATATTTACCAATACAAGTAGTATATCAGATTTACATGCATTATCTGCTTGGGATGTATCAAATGTAACTAATATGAGTGGATCATTTGCTGCAATGTCTTCTTTAACAAATTTATCTGGTTTAGAAAACTGGGATACTTCAAATGTTACTAATTTTTATACTTTATTTTCTAGCAATGAAAAACTAACTGATATTTCAGCACTTCTTAATTGGGATACTTCTAATGTGACAAATATGGATGGCATATTTCAAGGAACAATATCATTAACAAATCTACATGGTCTAGAAAATTGGGACACTAGTAATGTTCAATCAATGATGGGACTTTTTATGATAGGCGCTACGCGATATGCAAGTGGAGATAGAAGTACCTTAACTGATATAAGTGCCCTAGCTAACTGGGATGTGTCAAATGTAAAAAGTATGACATATATGTTTCAAAATAATACACAATTATCTAATATAAGTGCGCTATCAAATTGGAATGTATCAAGTGTAGAAGATATGTTGAGTATGTTTTATCGCGATTTAAGTTTAACAAATTTAAATGCATTATCAAATTGGAATGTATCAAATGTATCAACTTTTAGAGGTATGTTTGAAAACTGTACGTCTTTAACTAATGTAAATGCTATTAACAATTGGAATATCAAATCTAATGCTAATTTTAAAAATATGTTTAATAATACACCAACACATCCAACATTTAATAAAGTACTTGGTACATGGAATAGTGCTGGCACCTTTACACCTAGTAATTAATTATAAAGTTCTGTTTATAGAACTTTTTTCTTTTTGAGATTGAATATATTTATATAAAATGATAAAATTAAAATGTCTAGAGGTGATATTAAAATGTTAGAAAAAACACAATTTTTTAGTTCTAAAGAAATAGAACATGCTGTAATAAATGAAGTTCTAGACGAAGTATATAATGCCTTGAAAGAAAAGGGATATAATCCAATAAATCAATTAGTTGGTTATCTTGTTACTGGCAATCCAATATATATATCTTCATATAAAAATTCTAGAAATAAAATATTAGGAATTGAAAGAGACAAAATAGTTTTAGCTCTTTTAGAAAGTTATTTAGAAGTATGAGATGTTTAGGAATGGATTTAGGGACTAAAACTTTAGGACTCGCTTTATCGGATGTTACCGGAATAATTGCTTCTCCATATAAAGTAATCAGATATAATAATATTGATGAACTTATAAATGAAGTAGTTGAAATAATTAATAAAGAAAAAGTTGAGGTATTAGTTTTAGGGCTACCTAAAAATATGAATAATAGTTTAGGTTTTGCTTCAGAGCGAAGTTTAAACTTTAAGAAAATGCTTGAAGAAAAAGTAGGTATGAATGTAGAATTAGTGGATGAAAGGCTTTCTACAGTCGAGGCAGAAAATATTTTAATAGGTGCTGATGTATCACGCCAAAAAAGGAAAAAAGTTATTGATGAAATGGCGGCGTGTATTATATTAGATACGTATTTAAGGAGGAATAAATAAATGGATAATAAAAGTAGTTTTAAAATTGTTAATGATAAAGGTGAAGAATTAGTTTGTGATGTATTATTTACATTTGAAGATGCTAAATTAAATAAGAATTACATTGTATTTACAGATAATACTTATGATGATAATGGTCAAATAAAAGTATATGCTAATACTTTCGATCCTACTGGTAAAGATTTAGGATTAGGTAAAATAGAAACTGAAGAAGAGTGGGAAACCATTAGTAAATTGCTTGCCGATTTAAATCAAAAAGTAGAGGCTGCCAATGCAGAAGAATAAGAAGAAAAACCCATTAATAAATAAAATATTATTGGTACTATTATCATTAGTAGTTCTTGTATTAATTGCTTTTGTAGTAGCAAGTAAAATATATTTAAGCCCAGTTGATAAAAATAATGATACCCCAATTGAATTTGTTGTTGAAAAAGGTTCTTCTAAAAATGCAATAGCGACTAAATTAGAAAAAGAAGGATTAATAAAAAATGCTTTATTCTTTAAATTTTATATTAAATTAAATGCATCTAAAGAATTATATGCTGGTACTTATACATTATCTAAAAGTATGGATGTAAATGAAATAATAGAAGTTTTAAATAGTAATAAATCAAAGGAAAATGAAGGCGTAACTATTACATTTATTGAAGGTAAGAGAATAACTGATTATGCTAATAAAATAGCTGCAGCATTAAGTATGGATAGTGAAGAAGTTTTAAAATATTTAGATAGTAAAGAATTTGTGGATAAACAAATTGAAAAATATTGGTTTATTACTGATACAGTATATGATGAAAAAATATATCATCCCCTAGAAGGTTATTTTTTCCCAGATACATATGAATTTAAGAAAAATGCTACCATAGATGATATTGCTGATAAATTATTATCAACTATGGGTCAAAAATTAGAAGTATATAAAGATGAAATAGAGGTATCAGGTTATACTGCTCATGAATTAATAACTCTAGCATCAATAATTGAATTAGAAGGTGCATCAGTTAGTGATAGAGCAGGAGTAGCGGGAGTCTTCTATAATCGTTTAAATAAAGGAGAACCACTTGGTTCTGATGTTACTACTTATTATGGAGTAAAGAAGGATTTTTCTAGAGATTTATCTAATAATAACTTGAAAGCATGTAATGGATATAATACTAGAGCAGAATCTACTTGCCCAATATATGGTTTACCAATCGGACCTATATGTAGTCCATCTCTTGCCTCTATTAGTGCAGCAATTGAACCTGAAGAAAATGATTATTATTTCTTTGTAGCAGATAAGAATAAAAAAACATATTTTAGTAAAACATATAGTGAACATGTTAAAACTGTTTCTAATTTAAAAAAAGAAGGATTATGGTATCAATACTAATTGATACTTTTTGTCTTTTAACTATTTGTAAGGTGATAATATGATAAGAATATATAAAAAATGTGATAAAACAATTAATACTCCTTGGGGCGTTGAAGAAATTACTAATTTTGATAATTATGATAAACCTTTTTTATTTTGTATTTCTCCTCAAGAATCTATTAATAAATCTGTATTTGGTACTATTAAAGAAGGGGCTAGAGCTGCTAGAGTAAGAACATCTGATGAATTTGCTGGTGGTTTTAAATTATCTGAAATGCCTATAGATTTTTTAGGAGTAAAAATAGATTTAAATGATAAAGATAATAGTTTTGATTTAGTTAATGATTTTTTCTATCCTTTTTTAAAAATAGGCAATGATATAAAAAAGCAAGCTCGAAAAATGAACTTCTTTACTTATTGTAATGCTACTAATAGATATGTTCAAATAGAAGCTAAATTAAAAGAAAAACTATTAAATGATGGGTACTTAGAAAATGAAGTAAATGATATATTATCACAAATATCACTTATATCTATTGCTAGTGAAATAGATATATCAAAAGTTAATGCAACAAGCATGCTTTTTAAGGATGTTAATGATATAGATGTTCAAGATTCAATATCCAGAGTTGCTATTAAAAAAATGACTAATTTAAATAGAGATACTTATACTGGATATTTAAGAAGTAATGGCCCATTATTATTTGCATTTAATGGTAGTGGAGAACATAATTTAAAAGAATACTATAAAGATGATAATTTAGTTAAAAGTTCTTTATGCGCTGTTACATCATTTCTTTTAGATAATTCTATTAAGAATGTAAATAGTGACGAATTAATATCTATATCTCCAAGAATGATTTTGCAAATGGCATTAAAATATAATGCAGAATTTGAAAATAGTGATAGTTTATTAAATAAATTAGATGATGAAATAACTTATAATAAAACTCCTAAATACTCTAGGAATGAAGAATTATTATTAAAAGAATTGGATATATCATATTTAAAACTTGCTAAAACTACTATGCTATTAGCAAGACAAGAGGAAGAATTAAAAAAACTAAAAACAGATAAACAAATACTAATTAGTGAAGTTAAAGATAAATGTAGTGATGTTGCTTTTCATCAAATTGTAGTTAATAATGGAATGTGGAATAATACCGATGATGGTATAGATTATAGCGCTATGAAAACAGATAGAATAGTTAGAGAAGAGTACGAAAAGTCAATAGAGAATAATGTAAAAATAAGATAAAAATGTTATACTAAAAAATAGAATGGAGCATAGTTATGAAAAAGCGGATTATATTATTAATAAGTTTAATTATATTTATGATAGTAGCATATGCTTCATTTAGTTTTGCATTATTTACTAAAAGTAATTCTCAAGATGGAATGAATCAAATAACAACATATAATTGTTTAGATATATCAATTGAAGGAGAAAATGAACTTAATTTAACTAATGCATATCCAATAAAAGATGAAGATGGTATTAAACAAACACCATATTTATTTACAATAAAGAATAATTGTGATCATTATGTAGGAGTAGATTTAGGAGTAGAATATCAAGAAGAAAGTACTATAA